>NZ_JBASOH010000083.1:0-5718 GCF_049658005.1 Azovibrio sp.
GCGATGTCGCGGGCGCTGTCGCTGGCCGTCGTGGTAATGGTGGCCGCGCCGCCCGCGCCGTTGATGGTCACGGTGCCGCCGGAAGACACCACCGCCCCGGTGATGGCCGTACCGGTACCCGTGCCGGAAGCGGCGGTCGATTGGCTTGCGTTCCCGATCTGATAGGTGCCGTACTGGCTCGTGCGGAAATCCGTGGTGGTGGCGGTGATCGTCTGGTTGGCATTGGCACCCACCTGGTACACCAGGGAGCTGTTGGAACCGTCGAACAGCCGGGTGCCGTTGAATTCAGTGGTGGAAGCAAAACGGTCGAGCTCCGCCACCAGCTGTGTCACTTCGGCATTCAGCACGGCCCGGTCGGAAGCACTGTTGGTGGCATTGGCCGATTGCACGGCCAGTTCTCGCACCCGCTGCAGGATGTTGCCCATCTCATTCAGGGCGCCTTCCCCCACCTGGGCCAGTGAAACGCCATCGTTGGCGTTGCGGCGAGCCTGATCCAGGCCGCGGATCTGGGCGGTGAAACGCTCGGAGATCGCAAGCCCGGCGGCATCGTCCTTGGCACTGTTGATACGCAGACCAGAAGACAAACGCTGCAGCGAGGTATTGAGGCTATTGGCGGTGCTCGACAAGTTGCGCTGAGCATTGAGCGAGGCAACGTTGGTGTTGATGACGGTAGACATTTGGATTCTCCTTGTTTAAAAACAACTCACCATGGAAAGGGAAAGGTCTGAACTGCTTCCCTTGGGCCTATTAACGGGTGCTCGTTACAGAACTTGAGACATTTTCAAGTAGTTTTCTGACTTCAGAAATGAAACCAGGCATCTACCCATTCATCCAGATGGTCCTGCAGCAGCCAATGATCCCGGACGTGCTGGCGTAGCTGGTCACCTTGGCGGGCCAGGGCGTCAAGATCGGCCAGGTGGTCCCGGATCGCCGAAATCCAGTCGCGGGGGCGGTTCTTGACCAGGGTGACCGGGAAGCCGCAGCGATAGGGGCCGAAATCACTGGCGATCACCGGATAGCCGAGAATCCCGTACTCGAGCAGCTTCAGGTTGCTCTTGCAGAAATTGAAGTCATTGTGTTCGATGGGGGCGAGGGCCAGATCCAGATCGAGGGAAGCGAGCTTGGCGGGATACTCGGGGGTGGGGACGCCCAGATGGAATTCGTGCACATAGGGGCGGATGTCGTCCGGGCACATGCCGAAGAAAACCCACTCGACTTCGCCTGCCAGGGCCTTGACCACATCGGCGATCTCGGCCAGATCGCCACCATGACTGAGGCCGCCTGCCCAACCTACCCGGGGTTTGCGCCCTGCCCGCCGTTTCGGGGTGAGATGCGCCCATTTGGTGGCGTCGATACGGTTGGGGACGATCCGGATTTCGTTGGTGTATTTGCCATAGGCATCTGCCAGCCCCTCGGTCGAGACAATGAAGCGGTCGCACAATTGCAGCCCCTGGCGCAAGCGTTTGGCAATGTCCTTGGGGATTTGGTTGCGATGGAAGCTGCGGGTGGGGACGTTGGTGATCAGGTCGTCCAGTTCATAGATCAGTTTGATGGGAAAGAACTTTCGGTATTGGTTCAGATAATGTAACTGGTCATCCGTGACCTGGCGTTGCAGCAGCAGAGTGTCCGCATCGAACAGGCTGAGATCGAGGGGGGCATAGTGATCCGTCCCCAGGTAGCCATCGATCCTGCCTGCCGCCATGGCCGTATTGAAGGGTTCGATGACCCGGTAGTGGCCGCAGCCCATCAGGTCGGCGGGGAAGGCCAGCAGGCGGGGCAGGGGTTTCCAGGGCAGGCGCAGGCGGCTGACCTGGGGCTTGTCGGCCAGGGCGAAGGGAGTCTGGCGGTTGAGATTGCGGTTGTAGAACGGGTCCTGGGCGATCTTGGGCAGCCATCGGGAGAATAGCGTCTGCTCATCCTGCTCGCTGATATGGTTGGGTAGCTGGGTGGTGGCAATCAGCGTGATCTCGGGTGTCCAAAGCAACCGCCGGCCTTGTTCCGTCAGCCTGAGGCAGAGGTCGAACACGGCGGCCGCCTTTTCCAGATGCAGGTCGAGGCCGCCAATGTCGATGTAGGTTTGTCTTTGCAGCACCAGGGCGTCCGGGGTGAGTGCGCTGGGGTTCTGGGCAACGAGTTGCCGGCCAAAGTGCCCCCAATCATCGAAAGCCGAGCCGTGACCAAATCTGCTGGCGAGGCCGCCGCAACCCAGGATGAGAGCGTTGCCCATCAGGCGGCCCTGGGTATCGACGATGCGTGGCGCGACGGCGCCCAGTTCGGGATTCTGGGCCTCGGCCGCGAGCCGTTCCAGCCAGTCAGGGCTGGCAGGCTGCAGTCCTGAATGCAGCAGGATCACGATGTCGGCATCGCTTTGGCGGATGGCGGCATCGATCAGCGCTGCCAGGGGCTGCTGGGGGGGAATCTGATAAACCTCCATTCCTTCGATGCCGGCCTGGTCTACTTTCACCAGGTAGCGGAGCGCCCCGGGCGAGCCCTCCGTGGGGACGAAGATCGCCATCGATGCTGCGGCATAGGTTTTCTTGAGGAAGATCTGTTCGACCAGATGCTGGCACTGCGTGACATCGCTGGGCGCCTCGCTCAACAGCAGGAGTTTGGGCAAGCCTTTGAGGGGGTGACGGATCTGCCGGCTGCCGGGCAGGTAGCCAGGGGCAATTTCTGCCGTTTGCCGAATCTGGGCGAGGTAGCCCTGCAGAGCTTGCCGGGTGCCATCGGCGCCACCCAGTTCCCGATTCAGGCTGCGCTGCGGGTGGCGGCGGTAGAGCACGTCGGGCAGGTGGCCGATGGCTTGGCTGCCCCGCCGGGCCAGAACACGCAAGGTAATGTCATACAACGGGTCCCCATGATGCTGTACACGCAGGCCTCCGAGTTCTTGCAGGGCTTGCCGCCGGATGAAAATTCCTTCGCCCAGATAGGGGAAGGCCAGCAGATAGTCGGGGGAAATGTCGGGCTTGAAATAGGGGCTGTCTGGCCGGTTTGCCGTATCGAGTTGGTCTTCGTCCACATAGACGATGGCGGCTTCCGGCTTGCGGATGCCGTACTCCGCTACATAGGGCAGGGCATGTTCGACCACCTGATCGCCTGCCTCCAGGAGCAGCAGCCATTCCGCAGAACTATTGGAGAAAAGGTGGGTGATATCTTCCCAAGGGGAGACAGAGGATATCCAGCGTAGATGCTGGGAGGCGGCGATACTGGCGGGTGCCGGCCCTTCCCCGATCAGGGTGATGCGGTTCCGGGAGTAAAGCTGACGGGCCAGGCTGTTTAGCGTCAGGGCCAGTTGGTCGAGGGTGCTGGCTGTAGAGGCCACGACCACATCAAAAGAAGGGGGGGGGTCGATGGCATCCAGATAGGCATCAAAGGCCCGGGCTTCATGAGGTGTCATTTGATGCGAACGCAGAAACTCCTGGTACTCCGTCTGCTGACCACGCCAGAAAAGACAGCCCATCCTGGGAGGTTCATAGGCCTGGAGGGGCTCGCTGCCGGGGGTGGCGGTGATGAAGAACTGGCCGCTGTGCAGTTCCATCAATTCCTCTTCTTTCACATCGCGCAGGACGAGCTTGCCGGTGTCGATGGTGCAGGGCAGGCTCTTCCTGAGCTGCCCTACTTGTTCCTGCATCGTGGGGTCGAGCCCATAGGTTACATTGAGAACGCGGTAGCCCGTCTCGTGCAGGAAGCGCCGCAATTCCTTGAGGGTGAAGAAACGCAGGTGTGTGATGTCCAGGGTGCCATTTGCCGCGTAGCGCCAGTAGCCACGGGCCAGGTCATCCAGCAGGGGAAGAAAGCGGATGTTGGGGATGCTGATCACCACCCGGGCGTCATCCGTGAGGTAGGGCCGCAGGCGGCACATCACTTGCCAGGGGTTGTACAGGTGTTCGAGAACATCGGCGCAGATCACCAGGTCCAGGCTGCCGGGCTCGATGCCGTGCGCTTCCAGCGGGGTGTCCTCAAAATTTCCGGCGACGACATCATCAAGCCGCTCCCTGGCAATCTTTGCCTCGGCGGGATTGGGTTCGATGCCCCAAACCCTTGCCTTGGGAAACTTGCTCTTCAGATAAGCGCCGGTACCCCCCGCTCCGCAGCCGATATCGAGTACCCGCCGGGGTTCCCGGTCGAGGGCCTCGATCAGGTCGCTACGGACGTTCTCATGATAGGCGGTGCTTTCCAACTCTGTGACGTTGAGACAGGTCTGCCAGACATATTGAGTCATTGTTTGTCCTGATTCGTTGAAGGGGTTCAGCGGCCTTTTGAAAGCTAGCCGCTAGCGCAATTGCGCTTTGGCAAGAAAGGCTTCGATGTCGGCGGAGAGTAATTCCGGCAGGTGTTGCAAGATGCGCTCCTCGGGCCAGTTCCACCACTGCAGGCGCAGCAGACGCGCAATGGTTTCGTCATCGAAACGTTTGCGGATCTCCCGGGCGGGATTGCCGCCAACAATGGCGTAGGGGGCCACATCCCGGGTCACGACGGCATGGGCGGCGATGACGGCGCCATCGCCGATGCTGACTTCGCCCAGGATCGAGGCGGAGTAGCCTACCCAGACATCATTGCCGATCACCGTTTCACCTGCCGGGGCAGGGTGGCCGGAATGGCCCGAAGCTTCTGCCCAAAGGGCACTGAAAGGGTAGGTGGTCACCCAGTCGGTTCGGTGATTGCCACCCATCAAGATCTGCACATTGTGGGCGAAGGAGCAATAGGCGCCGACCTTGAGGCGAGCCTCGGGATTCCATTGCAGGATATGCAGACCACCGGGAATGCAATAGGTACCCCGGCCAAACTGATGGCCGGGGTAAAGCTGGGAGGCCGGCACGACACCAGCCTGTTTGAACATATGTATGGGCATCTACTCCTCCTTCGACGGAGTTTAAAACGATCGCCTGGATAAGGCGAGGGTAAGGCGAGGGTAAGGCGACTTGTTCCTGGCATGTGGTTTGCTTAAAAGCTTTCGTCCACATTTGTGGCTGCTGCTTGCCGGCAAATTTTTCCCGTGCATGGCAGAGCGCAGCAGAAACGCCAATTTAGGAGAGCCATGATGTCTCAGGTAATCAATACAAATGTTGCTTCGCTGAACGCGCAGCGGAATCTTTCCCGTACTTCCGGTGAGCTTGCTACCTCCTTGCAGCGTTTGTCTTCTGGTCTGCGCATCAACAGTGCCAAGGACGATGCCGCCGGGTTGGCAATTTCCGAGCGCATGACGGCGCAGGTGCGCGGCATGAGCCAGGCCATGCGCAACGCCAACGATGGCGTTTCACTGGCCCAGGTGGGGGAAGGCGCCCTGAATGAGATGGGCAACATCCTGCAGCGGGTGCGAGAACTGGCTGTGCAATCGGCCAATGCCACCAACAGCGCTTCCGACCGGGCCGCCCTCAGCTCGGAAGTGTCTCAACTGGTGGCAGAACTCGATCGCTTTGCCGTGGCGACGGAATTCAATGGCCTCAAGCTTTTTGATGGTAGTTTTGGTTCCGCCCTCTACCAGGTGGGTGCCAATGCCAACCAGACGATCACCGCCACCACCACGGATTTCCGCACGAGCCAGTACGGCACCTATCAGATCGGGAACGCAAGCCAATCGACCGCCGTTACCGGCACGGGTACCGGTACGGCCATCACCGGGGCGGTGGTGTCTTCCGGCGGCACCGTGACCATCAACGGCGCGGGCGGCGCGGCCACCATTACCACGACGGCCAGCGACAGCGCCCGCGACATCGC
>NZ_JBASOH010000084.1:0-13462 GCF_049658005.1 Azovibrio sp.
GCCCGGCGCAGGATGTGCTGCCCTGGTATGGCGCCGCCGATGCCTTCGTGCTCCCCTCCTTGTACGACCCCGGCCCCAACGCCGCCCTGGAAGCGATGGCCTGCGGCCTGCCCCTGCTCACCAGCACCAGCTGCGGCGCCCGGGACTGGGTCGAAGCCGGCAAAAACGGCTGGGTCACCGATGCGCTCGACATCGCCGCCCTGGCCCACGCCCTGGACGAGCTGTGCGAACTGGCGTCCCAGCCCGGCGCCCGCCAGGCCGCCCGCGCCGCCGTGCAACACCTGAGCCTGGATGCCATGAGCGCCCACCTGATCGCGCTCTATCACCGCTTGCTCCCGGCGGCAAAGGTATAATCCTCCCCTTTTTCGCCGGAGCCGCCATGAACGGGTCACAGCAAGCCGTCGCCGTTGCCGGGCCCGGATTCCAGGCCGCTGCCCGGCACGCCGGAGGCCGCCGGGTTTCATGGAGCTGAGTTGCATGGAGAACAGCGCCGACATGAATGGCAAGGAGTTGTATTTACGGCTCCTCACCTATGTCAGGCCTTACTGGAAGGCCTTCGTCCTGGGCGTCGCCTGCATGGCCCTGGCCGCCCTGGCCGAACCGGCCTTCCCCGCCTTCCTGAAATACCTGCTCGATGACGGCTTTGCCGCGCAGCAAGGCAGCCTGGATTTCCTCATCTACCCCGCCGTGCTGTTCCTCATCTTTCTGGTGCGGGCCATCATCGGCTTCATTGCGGACTACCTGATGCACTGGGTGTCGCAGAACGTCATTGCCGAACTGCGCCAGGCCATGTTTGCCCAGATGATCCGGCTGCCCACTGCTTACTTCGGCGATAACGCCTCGGGCCGCATCATGTCGCGCATTTCCTACGACGTCACCGGCGTGGCCGGCGCCTCGACCACCGCGCTGACCACCGTCATCAAGGATGGTTGTGCCGTCATCGGCCTGCTGGTCTGGCTGTTCTGGATCAACTGGAAGCTCTCCTTGATCACCCTGGTCACCGTTCCCTTCATTGCCTTTGCGGTCAGGACGCTGAGCCGGCGCATCCGCACCTTTGCCCGGGGCATCCAGGACGCCCAGGGCAACATCACCCAGATCATCCAGGAAGCCATCGAAGGCGCCAAGATCATCAAGATCTTCGGCGGCCAGCGCTACGAGACGGAACGCTTCAATCATGCCGTGCGGGAGCAGCGCGGCCTGCAGATGCGTTCCATCGTCGCCAATGCCGCCCTGGGGCCGATCACCCACTTCTTTACCGCCCTGGCGCTGGCCGTGGTCATGGCCATCGCCCTGTACCAGGCCAGCCAGGGCAAGGCCACCGTGGGGGATTTCGTTTCCTTCGTCACCGCCATGCTGATGATCCTGGCGCCCCTGCGCCGGGTCATGGACGTCAATGCCACGATCCAGAAAGGTCTGGTCGCGGCAGAAAGCGTGTTCCATCTCATCGACCAGCCGGCGGAAACCAATACCGGCACCCGGGAACTGGGCAAGGCCCGGGGCGAGGTGCGTTTCGAGCAGGTACGCTTTACCTACCCCGGCGCCGAACAGCCCGCCCTGGCCGACCTCAGTTTCATCATCCAACCCGGCGAGCGGGTGGCGCTGGTAGGCCCTTCCGGCAGCGGCAAGACCACGGCGGCCAACCTGCTCCCCCGGTTCTATGATCTGGAGGAAGGCTGCATCCGGGTCGACGGCCATGACATCCGCACCATCCGTCTGGAAAGCTTGCGCGACAACATCGCCCTCGTGAGCCAGGACGTGGTGCTGTTCAATGACAGCGTCGCCGCCAACATTGCCTACGGCAGCCGCCACGCGGTGAGTCAGGCCGCCATCGCGGCCGCCGCCAAGGCCGCCCACGCCCTGGAGTTCATCGAGCGGCTGCCCCGGGGCTTCGACACCCTGGTGGGCGAGCATGGCGTCAAGCTCTCCGGCGGCCAGCGCCAGCGCCTGGCCATTGCCCGGGCCCTGCTCAAGAACGCCCCCATCCTGATCCTCGACGAAGCCACCTCGGCCCTGGACACCGAATCCGAACGCCAGGTCCAGGCCGCCCTGGATGAACTGATGACCGGCCGCGCCACCCTGATCATCGCCCACCGGCTGACGACCATCGAACAGGCCGACCGGATCATCGTGCTGGCCCACGGCGAGAAGGCGGAAGAAGGCAGCCACGCCGAGCTGCTGCGGCAACGTGGAATCTATGCCCGGCTCTACAACCTGCAACAGGATGCCCCCGGGGCAGACTGAAGTTCGTGAACCTCCCGTTTGCCGAAACCCTGCTGGCCACCTATGTGGGCCGCCGTGCGCGCCGGCAACCCGTGGCGCCGCTCGCCGCGTTCGAGGCCGGGGAAGTCCGGCGCATCCTGCTGATCCTGACGACCGGCATCGGCGATGCCATCCTGTCCTCCGCCATCTTCCCCTCCATTCGCGCCGCCTTTCCGGCCGCCCGGATCGCCCTGTTCTGCCGTACCGGCTGGTGCCCGCTCTTTCGCGCCGACCCGCATCTGGATGAAGTGATTCCCTATCCCGGCAAGTTCCGCCAGTTCTTTGCCACCCTGAAAACCCTGCGCCAGTTCCAGCCGGATCTCAGCCTGGTGCTGCATGGCAATGACCCGGACATCATTCCCCTGGCCTACCTGGCAGGCAGCCGCTTCATCCTGCGCATTCCCACCCGTGGTACCCGTTTTGGCGACCTGCTCGCCAATGCCCAGCGACCGGAAGACCAGCAGACGCAACCCCAGCTCCACTACATCGATAATCGCCTGCGCCTGCTCGACACCCTGGGCATCCCGGCGGTGACCCGGGCGCCGTCCATCCATCTGCCCCAGGCGCTGCTCGATCGCACCCAGACCCGCCTGCGAGCCTGCATCGGCGAGCGGCCCTACTGGGTGCTGCACCTGCATGGAGCCGATCCCTACAAAAGCCTGCCGGATAGCCTGGGCCGCGAACTCATCGCGCTGGCCCTGGAACGGTTTCCCGCGCATGGGCTGGTCCTGAGTGGCGGCCCGGAAAATCGCAGCGTCCTGAAAAGCCTGCTGCCCGGAAACGCGAAAGGGCGAGTGTGCGTCGCCGCAGGCAGCTTCAGCCTGGAAGAAAGCGCCGCCTGCCTGGCCGGCGCTCAGGCCGTGGTCGCCCCGGACACCGGCATCCTGCACCTGGCCGCCGCCCTGGACCGGCCGGTAATCGGGCTTTATGCCCCGACCCGGGCAAACCTGGTCGGTCCCCGCGCTCCGGGCCGGACTCCCCTCATCATCGCAAAACCCCTGACCTGCACCCCTTGCCTGCAGAAACGCTGCCCCCACCGGCCCGTCACCTGCATGAGCCAGTTTTCCAGCGCCGAAATCCTGCAAGCCCTGACCCCCCTCCTGATCCCATGAGCCTTTCCCAAAAACCGGTGGTTGCCCCGGTGGTTGCCCCGGTGGTTGCCCCGGTGGTTGCCCACTTGCTGCCTGACTACAACGCTTTTCCCCCGGTCGTCCCGGCGGGCACCGAATTGCGGGTGGAACAAGTTGGCCTGCGCCAGAGCCGTTACCAGCCCCTCATCATTTGCGGAGCTTTCCCCGGCCAGGCCGGGGATGAACGGATCGGCGCGATGCACATCCGCCGCATCCGTTTCAGCCCTCTTTACCGGCGCCTGTTCCAGAAAATCAGCCGGCTCGATCCCTGGCCCTATGGGGAACGGATGTGGCGCATCCTCGATCAGGAACGAGCCCGGCTGCTGCACATCCATAACGAACCCAAGTTGCTGGCCGCCCTGTCCCGGCGCTTGCGCGCCACGCCCTTGCCCGTGGTGGCGCACATCGCCAACCAGAAGCCCTTCCGCCCCCAGGACCTGGATCTGGTCAGCCGCTTCGTGGCCTGCAGCCAGTTCATGGCGGAGTGGCTGGCGCGCACCTACGGGATCGAAGCGGCACGGATCCAGGTCATCCATACCGGTGTGGATGTCAGTGGCCGCCCGCCGGTCTGGGCCTTGTCCCCCGGGCAACGGCAACAGCGGCGCCGCCAATGGGGCATCGCCGAGGACGCCGTGGTGTTCGTCTTTGGCGGCCGCCTGGTTGAAGAAAAAGGGGTGCAACCGATGCTGGAAGCCTTCGAACGGTTGCAGCACCAGACCCGGCAGCCGGTGCACTTGCTGGTGGCGGGCAATGTGCGCGACAGCCAGGACCCGGATAACGAGAAAGCCCGCTATGGCCGGGCGGTGGTGGCGCGCATGGCGGGCATGGCCCGGGTGAGCTGGGTGGGCAGCCTGCGGCCGGACCAGATGCATGACTTCCTGCTGGCCGGGGATGTGTTCATGCTGCCTTCCCTGTGGGACGACCCCTTTCCCACCGTCATGCTGGAAGCCGCGGCAGCGGGCCTGCCCATCGTCGCGGCGGCGCGGGGGGGCATCACCGAATTTCTGCGCGGCTGCCCCCATCTCGAGTTTGTTCCCGACCCCGGCAATCCCCGCGACCTGGCCCTGGCCATGGAACGGCTCGCCACCCAGGCCGGGCATCGGGCCGAAGCGGGGCGCTGGCTCCGGGCTATAATCGAGGCCCATTTCGACTGGAGCCGCGTCAGTGCCGACTTCGAGGCCCTGTACGACCAGTTGCTCCCGGCCTCCAACCTCACCCCTGCAAGCTGATATTCATGTGTGGCATTCTCGGCTACCTCGCAACAACCCCGGATCTTTCCGAGCTGCGGCCCCAGCTCGATGCAGCGCTCGCCAGCCTGAATCACCGCGGCCCGGATGACAACGGCACCTGGGCCGAAGGCGGATTGGGACTGGGTTTCGTGCGCCTGGCCATCCTCGATCTCTCCCCGGCCGGGCATCAGCCCATGCAAAGCCCTGACGGCCGTTTCGTGATCGTCTTCAATGGCGAGATCTACAACTTCCGGGAATTGCGCCAGCAGCTGGAAGCCGCCGGCGAACGCTTTGCAGGTCATTCCGATACGGAAATCCTGCTGCGCCTCTACCAACGCGAGGGGCTGGAGCGCTGCCTGGCCCGGCTACGCGGCATGTTTGCCTTTGCCATCTGGGATCGGCAGGAAAAAACCCTGGCCCTGGCCCGGGACCGGCTCGGGGTCAAGCCGCTGGTCTATGCGGCGACGCCACGGGGTTTTGCCTTCGCCTCCGAAATCGGCGCCCTGTTCGAGCTATTGCCGGAACTGCCGCGCCGCCCCGATTATGTGGCCCTGGACCAGTTCCTCAGCTACCAGTATGTGCCCTCTCCGCGCACCGGTTTCGATGCCATCCGCAAGCTGCCGCCCGCCCATGCGATGCAGGTCCGCCACGGCCGGGTGGAAAAGCTGTTTCGCTACTGGGACATTAGCCATCAGGCCCCCAGCCCGCTCTCCTTTGCCGATGCCTGCGCAGCGCTGCGCGAACTGGTGCTGGAGTCCACCCGCCTGCGCATGGTCGCGGATGTACCGCTGGGGGCCTTCCTCTCCGGCGGCGTCGATTCGAGCATCATCGTGGCGGCCATGGCCCGCCTGAGCAAGCAGCCGATCAAGACCTACGCCATCGGCTTTGCCGATGAACGCTTCAACGAGCTTCCCCATGCCCGGCAGATTGCCCGGCACCTGGGTACCGAGCACCATGAGGCCCTCTGCCACCCCGAAGCGGTAGACCTGCTGCCGCGCCTGATCCGCCATCTGGGCGAGCCCTTTGCCGACAACTCCATCCTGCCCACCTACCATGTATCCCGCTTTGCCCGTCAGGACGTGACCGTGGCCCTGACGGGCGATGGTGGCGATGAACTGTTTGGCGGCTACCGTCGCCACCATCACATCTGGCGGGTGGAGACCCTGGAAAAATGGGGCCTGCTCCCTTTGTGGCGCAAGCTGCGCCAGGCCACCGTCGCCCTCGAAAACCGGTTTGGCTCCAGCCCGACCCGGCGCGTCTTCCCGCATACCCACGCGGACCAGATGCTCGCCATGGACAGCGTCGCCCGCTTCCGCCATCTGGTCGCCCACTACACCCAGCAGGACAAGGCGCATCTGCTCACGCCCCATTTTCGCCAGCTGGCCGGGGAATCCTCGCTGGCAAACCTGCGCGATCCCTGGGAACGCGCCGCCGGTGCCGATACCCTGAACCGCTGGCTGTATGTGGATTCCCAGACCTATCTGCCAGACGACATCCTGGCCAAGGTGGATATTGCCAGCATGGCGGTTTCCCTCGAATGCCGCTCACCCTTCCTGGACCACAAGGTGGTGGAGTTTGCCATGAGTCTGCCCGGCCGTTACAAACTCACGCCCCGCGGCCGGCACAAACACATCCTCAAGGAAGCCTTCAAGGACTGGGTGCCTCCCGGCTTCTTCGATCGCAACAAGATGGGCTTCTCGGCGCCGCTGCCGACCTGGTTGCGCGGCGATCTGGCGCCCATCATGCGCGAAGCCATTGCCAATAACGCCACCCTGAGCGAGTGGTTCGACACCCGCCAGCTCGATCGCCTGCTGGATGAACACCTCGCCGGCCCCCATTCGCACAGCAAGCGGCTCTGGCCCTTTTATGCCCTGGCGATCTGGGTGCAGGAATTCAAGGTGACGGCATGAGCTTCACCATCCTCCACACCGAATGGTCCGATGGCTGGGGCGGCCAGGAACGGCGCATCCATGCGGAAATGCTGGGCATGCAGCGGCGCGGGCACAAGGTACTGCTGGCCGCGCGCCCTGGCAGCATCCTGGCGCGCCAGGCCGCGGCCGGGGGTATTGCCGTCGAGTTCGTCGATTTTGCCGGCAAGTTCGATCTGTCCAGCATCCTGCGGCTCAAGGCCATCATCGCCCGCGAAGGGGTGCAGATCGTCAACACCCATAGCGGCATCGACAGCTGGGTGGGCGCCCTGGCCGCCCGTCTGGCCGGGGTAAAGCTGGTGCGCACGCGCCACCTCAACCTGCCCTTGCAGCGCCGCTGGTACAACTTCGTGCACTTCATGGCCCACCGCATCGTCACCTGTGGCGCGGCCATGCGCAGCAATCTGATCAAAGCGCACGGCTTCCCTGCGGATCAACTCGTCAGCATCCCGACGGGGATCGATTTTTCCCGCTTTGCCCCGACCAAGGCGCGCGACGCCATGCGCGCCGAGCTGGGTCTGGCACCGGCCTGCTTTGTCGTACTGATGGTAGCCGTCATCCGCGGCGTCAAACGCCACGAGATCGCCCTCCGCGCCTTTGCCGGGTTGCTGCAGCAGCAGCCCGATGCCGTGCTGCTGCTGGCCGGCGACGGTCCGATGCAGGCCGACATGGAGCGCCTGAGCGCCGAACTGGGCATGGCCGGAAAAGTCCGCTTCCTCGGCCAGCGCAGCGACATTCCCGACCTGTTGCAGGCTGCCGATGCGGTGCTGCTCACCTCGCGCTCCGAAGGCGTGCCCCAGGCCATCACCCAGGCTCTCGGGCTGGGCAAGCCGGTAGTCGCCACGGCGGTTGGGGGCGTACCGGAACTGGTGATTGACGGCGAAACCGGTCTCCTGGTCCCCAGCGAACGCCCGGACCTGACGGCCCAGGCCCTGCTGCGCCTGGCCCGCGAACCGGAACTGGCCGCCCGGCTCAGCCAGGGCGCCCGGGCCCACGCCCGCCAGCACTACAGCCTGGAAGCCATGCTGGACGCCACCGAGCGGCTCTATGCCGGGATCTTGAATCGCCCATGCTAAAAGCCCTGCCCGTTCTCATGTACCACCACATCAGCCCCGCCCCGGGGCTGGTGACCCTGGCGCCGGCCACCTTCCGCCAACAGCTGGAGGCCATGGCCCGGGCCGGCTGGAAGAGCGTCACCACCCAGGCCCTGGAAGCTTTTTACGCCGGCCGGCCCCTGCCGGACAAAAGCGTGCTCATCACCTTCGATGACGGCTATCTGGATAATTTCGTGCATGCGCATCCCATCCTGGCCGAGTTTGGCTTTACGGCCACCCTGTTTGTCGTGACCGGCTGGATCGGGGAGGGCCCGGTGCGCCGAGGCTGGCAGGATTGCCCCAGCCACAAGGAATGCAAGGCACGCATCGCGGCCGGGGCAGCCGATAGCGTCATGCTGCGCTGGTCCGAGATCGAGGCCATGCAGAGCGCCGGCACCTTCGAGTTCCATAGCCATACCCACCGCCACACCCGCTGGGACAAGTCCCTGCCCCCCGGGGCCGCCCGCCGGGAAGCCCTGGGCGCCGACCTTGAACAATCGCGCCAGACCCTGCAAGCACGGCTGGGAAATTGCAGTACGCACCTGTGCTGGCCCCAGGGTTATTTTGAGCCGGACTACCTCCAGGTCGCCCGATCCCGGGGCTTTTGCCACCTCTACACCACCCGGCCCGACCTCAATTTGCCGGGTAACGATCCCTTGCACATCGGCCGCCTGGTCACCAAGGAAAAAGGCGGGCGCTGGATCAGAAGCCGCCTCAGGATCTACGCCACCCCCTGGCTGGGCCGGCTCTACAACGCTCTGAAAGGCCAGCCATGAAGCTTTGCTTCTACAATCTCACGGCGGGTTTCAAGATGGGCGGGCTGGAAACCTATTGCTGGGAAGTGGGCCGCGCCCTGGTGCGCCAGGGCCATGAGGTGGATATCGTCGGCGGGGCGGGCGGCCCGCCGCGGCATCAGGAAGTTCGCCTGATAACACGGCCCTACATCCCCCGCGAGCGCTTTCCCAACTTCGGCACCCGCTTTCGCAAGCTGGCGGAACGCCTCTCTTTTGCCCGCCATGCCTGCCCCTTGCTGCGCCAGGAAAACTACGACGCCATCATCGTCAACAAACCCTACGATTTTCCCGCGCTGCACTGGCTGCGCCGGCATGGCTTCAAAGGGGTGACGGCCTTGCGCAGCGGCGGCACCGATTTTTACTGGGGCGACCGTCATTTCGCTCCAGCCGTGCAAGTGTGGCTCTCCACCAGCGCCTACAACGCGCGCCAGGTGGAGGCGCGCTACCACCAGCCGGTGAGCGTGATCGCGAATGGCGTGGACCCGGATGTTTTCGCCCCGACGCCGAAGCCCCTGGCCCTGCGTCAGCAACTGGGGATTCCTGTTGCCGCCCCGGTGGTCATCAGTGTGGGGCGTCTGGTGGGCTGGAAAGGGCTGCACACCCTGATCGAAGCCCTGCCCGAACTGCCCGGCCTGCACTATCTGGTGGTCGGCAAGGGCGAGGCCCGGCCGGATCTGGAGGCCCTTGCCCGGAAACTGGGCGTGGCCGACCGGGTGCACTTTGCCGGCGAAGTGCCACACCGCCGGCTGCCAGAATATTTCAACGCGGCCGATCTGCTGGCCCAGCCTTCCATTGGCGAGGAAGCCTTCGGCATCAGCGTCGTCGAAGCCATGAGCTGCGGCCTGCCCGTGCTGGCCTCGGATCAGGGGGGGCTGCGCGAAGTGGTGTCCGCCCCCGCGACCGGTCTGCTGCTGCCCCCCGGACAAACCAGCCGCTGGGCCCAGGCCCTGCGGCAGCTGCAAGACCCGGAGCCGCGCCAGCGCATGGGCCAGGCCGCCCGGGAGCGGGTCTTGCAGCATTACACCTGGGCGGAAAATGCCAGAAAACTCGTCAGGCACCTGCAACAGGCCCAAGGCTGAGGCGAAGAGGCGAGCGGTGGAACTTCATTATCTTTTTCCTGAACCTTTGCCGCTGCCCCGGGCGCGCGGCATCCAGGTCACCCACACCCTGACCCAGCTGGCGCGCCAGGGGGTGCAGGTCAAGCTCTACCATGCGCCGGGCGACGGACCCGTGTTCCCCCAGGGGCAGACGCCCGCAGGGGTGGAGCCGATCGCCATCAGCCGCGAGATTGCCCTGCTGGGCCACAAGATACGTTCCAACCGCATCTTCTTCTGGCGCCTCCAGACCCATCTTCGCCACCTGCCTGCCGCGGCGTGGGTGATGGTGCGCCACGTCAAGCTGGCCGCCCTGCTGGTGCGATACTTTCCCGGCTTGCGCCTGGTCTACGAAGCCCATGAAGTCTTTGCCGATACGGTGCCGCCGCGCAAACAGGCCATCATGCGCCAGATGGAAGGCGCCGTGCTAGAGCACGCCCGGGCGGTGATTGCCAATTCAGCCGCCACGGCCAGCCGGCTGCGAGCCGTCTACCCGGATTACCAGGGCTCGCCCGTCGTCATTCCCAATGGGGTCGATCTGCCTGAGCAATTGCCGGAAAAGCCCTGGGGCCAGCTCCAGGACCACATCATCTACGCCGGCAGTTTCTTCGGCTGGAAAGGGGTGGCCGACCTGATGCAGGCCGCCGCCCTGCTGCCCGGCTGCACCCTGCGCCTCATTGGCGGCGACGCGGCCCAGCATGAGCGCCTGCGCCAGGAATCCCCACCCCCGGCGGCCCGCCTGGAAATGATGCCCCGCCTGCCCCACGATCAGGTCATGGCCGAGCTCGCCGCCGCCTGCATCGCAGTCTTGCCGAATCGCCCGGACGTGGACAGCCAGTTCACCTCCCCCATCAAGCTCTTTGAATACATGGGCGCCGGCTGCGCCATCGTTGCCAGCGACCTGCCCTCGATCCGGGAAATCCTGGCCGGAGATGAGGCGGAATGGTTTGCGCCTGGCCAGCCGGCCGCCCTGGCGGCCGCCCTGCAAAGATTGCTGGCCGAGCCCGGACGCGCCCGCGCCATGAGTGCCGCCGTGCGTGCCAAGGCCGGCCGTTACACCTGGGAAAAGCGCGGGGAAAGACTCCGGGCATTACTGGAAAACCTGTCATGAATTCAGCCCATCGTTGCCTGGCCCATCTGGATCGCGGCCTGGACAAGCTCATTGCGGCAGGGCTGCTGCTGCTGGCCCTGACCTTGTACCTGCGCTCCGACGTGCGCTCCAGCTGGCGGGCCGTCCTGCTGCTCATGGTCTGCCTCGCAGGGGTCCATGTGCTGATACGCGGCAAAGCCCTGTGGCAGGGCCTGCACCCGCAGATCCGCCCGCTGCTGCTGTTCTGGCTGTGTTTTGTGCTCGTCACCTTGCTGACGGCCTGGACCGGCAACACCTTCCCCGCCAGTCAGCAGCAGTTGCTGCAGAACTTTCTGTTGCCCGCCAGCCTGCCTTTCCTGGCCACCCTGTACCTGAGCGATGCGGGCCGGCTGAGGCTGCTGGGCTGGGCTTTTCTGGGCGGCCTTTGCATCAGCCTGTTCCGGAACCTGGCACAGTATGTCGAAGAATGGCGGCTCTTGGGAGGGCTCACCAACGACATCCACCAGCACCGGCTCTTTGCCGACAGCCTGGTCTTCGGTCTGCCCTTCCTTCTGGCGGCACTGGCATCGAGCCGGCGCTTTGCCTGGCGTTATGTGGCCGGGCTGGCACTGTGCATGACCCTGGGGATGATCCTGCTCACCGGCGCACGAGGCGCCTGGCTGGCCAGCGGTGTCGGCACGCTCGGTTTCCTGCTGCTGCGACGGGACCGGAATGTGCTGTACACCCTGCTCGGACTGGGATTGGCAGGCGGTGTGGCGCTGGCCCTGCTGGGCCCCGGAGAGATCGTTGCGCACAAGATCCAGCAGGGCTTCGATACCTCGCAGCGCACATCGGGAACCTGGGGCCCAAGCCTGGCGATGATCAAGGACCGCCCCCTCCTGGGGTACGGCTTTGGTTCGGAGGTCTATCACGAGACTTTCAACCATCGCGTCGCCGGAGAACCCGGCTGGACGATCAAGACCTCCCAGGGACCCCACAACATTTTCCTGGCAACAGGATTTGCCACCGGTCTGCCCGGCCTGGGGCTATTCCTGCTGGCCTGTTGCGCGCCTCTGGTTCTGATGTTCCGCCGTATCTGGCCGACCCGGCGCGCGTCGCTTCAGGGCCCCCCGGCTGACGAACATATTCTCGGAGTCGCGCTCTGTGCTGTTTTCCTGAGCGCCCTCCTCACGCAAGGCATGTTCGAGGGGAGAAGCTGGCCTCCCATCGCCTTCTGGCTGGGTGCCAGCCTGGCATGGCTGAACCGGCAGCTGAAAGCACAATGAACCGCCCTACTTTCCCCTCTGCCGTTTCAGCAGGCCAGGGCTACGGAACCGGACGATGCGCCGGTACAGCCATACATACGCCACTGCAAACGCCAGGCTGAAGAAAACCAGCCAGCCAGGGTAGCGCCAGAACAGCAGGGCCGGGATGATGGACAAGGAGCACAAGAGCCAGAGATAAGGCGAGGTCGCGGCATTGCGTCTGACCAGGGCCTTGGGGCAATCGCCGGTAGCCCAGCGCACCAGGCGCCTGAACACCAGCATGTGCAGATGCAGACCATCCGGCATGCCGGGAGACATGCCGCGCAGGAACTTCTTGCGATAAATGGAAAACAGGGTTTCAAAGACCGGGTAGATCACCAGCAGCAGGGGAAACCAGGGCGAAACTTCCGGATGCCGGGTCACGAGCAGGACTGACACCTCGCCGATGAGGAAACCGATCAGATAGGCCCCGCCATCCCCCATGAAGATCAGACCCCGGGGATAGTTCCAGACAAAAAAACCGAGAATGGCCCCCACACTGGCGATGCACACATTCCAGAGCAGATGGTCGCCCAGCACATAAGCGACATAGCCGAGCGCACCCAGAATCATCACCGAAACCATGCCCGCCAGGCCATTGAAGCCATCGATGATGTTGATGGCATTGGCGACTCCCGCCACCGCCACCGCAGTAAACAGCAAGGCCACCACGCCATAGCCCAGCAGATCATCCACCAGAGGAACGTCCACCCGGGTCAGGACGGCATCGAGCAGCCAGAAACCCAGCAGGGCAGCCCCCATGGTGAGCCCCAGGCGCGCCAGCACTCCAACCCTCTTTGTCACATCCTCCGCCAAGCCACCCATGAAGGCAGGCAAGGAAGCCAGCAACAGCAGCAGGAAAGGGCGCCCCACTTCAGGCCGCTGCCAGGCCAGCCAGAGGCCGGCACCAAGCAGGGCCAGCATGATGCCTAGCCCGCCTATCCGGGGGACGGCGTGGCGGTGGAATTTCTGCACCCCGGAGAAATCCTGATCCCCCGATAAATGACGGTGCAGATGCCCGTAACGCACCACCAGGAGGGTGGCCACGAGGGAAATGACGAAGGCTGCAAGGAGAATTTGCATAAAGAGCGCGTCAGTAGAAGCGACAGATCACGATCGGGGATGGCCCTCCGGATCGCCGGGATCGCCGGCAAGCCGGATCATGGTGGCAACTCCGGAAAGGTAGCGGAGCAAAGCCGCCAGGAAAAAACCGGGCCAGGCCCCCGACCGCAAGCGGTTGAAGAGGCTGCATTCTACGCCACCCCAGGGTCAGCAGAGCGGCGCGCAACTGCGGCCGAAGAAGGAAACGCAAAACAGACCCCCGCATGCCGATTTCATCGAAGCGCCCCGTCGTGCCCGCGCCCCCTCACGGCGCATCTGCTATATTGCTTTGTCCAACGTGAAGCAACCGTCACGGGCAAAGCACAACTGGAGAACGCCATGGCCCTGCCTCAACCCAAAACCTCGATGAGCCTCGAAGATTTTCTGGCCTGGGAAGCCCGGCAGCCGGACAAGCACGAATACTGGCAAGGCGAAGTGTTTGCCATGACCGGCGCCCGTC
>NZ_JBASOH010000085.1:0-2958 GCF_049658005.1 Azovibrio sp.
GGGCTGGCGCGATCGGCGCCGCGAGGGCCTTGCCCCCTTCCCCATCCCGGGCAAGCAGCCGCAGACGCTCGGGATGGACCTGCTGCTCGATGCGCAAGGCATCCGGCGCTTCGGCCGTGCCCAGATAGCCCTGGGTGTAGGCAAAGAACAGCAGGTTGGCAAGGATCAGAAAAAAAACCAGGGCCCGCATGGTTTGGCGCTTTCAGCCCACCTGGGGCAGGTGTTTGAGGGAAGCCTGGATGGCCTCGGCCGGGTAGGCGAAATCCTCCAGTGCGCCAGCAAAGAATTTGTCGTAGGAGGTCATGTCGAAGTGGCCATGACCGGTGAGGTTGATCAGAATCACCTTTTCCTCGCCACTCGCCTTGGCCGCCAGGGCCTCGTCGATGGCGGCGCGGATGGCGTGGCAGGCCTCGGGGGCGGGGATGATGCCTTCGGCCCGGGCAAACTGGACCCCGGCTTCGAAGGTGGCGAGCTGCGGCACGGCCCGGGCTTCCACCAGGCCCTCATGGACGAGCTGGGAGACCAGGGGACTGGCGCCGTGGTAGCGCAGCCCGCCGGCGTGGATGCCGGGCGGCATGAAGTCGTGGCCGAGGGTAAACATCTTCATCATCGGCGTGTAGCCGGAGACATCGCCGAAATCGTAGGCATAGCTGCCTCGGGTCAGGGTCGGGCAGGAGGCGGGCTCGACCGCGATGCAGCGCAGCTTGTCGGCGCGCTTGTCCCCGGCCGCCTTGTCGGCCAGGAAGGGAAAGGCGATGCCGCCAAAGGACGAGCCGCCGCCGCAGGGCCCCAGCACCACGTCCGGGTAGAGGCCGAGCTTGTCAAACTGCTTTCTGGCTTCGAGGCCGATGATGGTCTGGTGCAAGAGCACATGGTTGAGCACCGAGCCCAGGGTGTAGCAGGTGCCCTTGTCGGCGGCGGCTTCTTCGACGGCCTCGGAAATGGCCAGGCCGAGGGAACCCTGGCAGTCGGGATCGGCGGCCAGGGCCTTGCGGCCGGCCTCGGTCAGGGCGGTGGGACTGGCGAACACTTCGGCGCCCCAGGTCTGCATCATCGAGCGGCGCAGGGGTTTTTGCTCGTAGCTGACCTTGACCATGAACACCCGCACCGGCAGGCCGAACATCTGCCCGGCAAAGGCGATGGAGGAGCCCCACTGCCCGGCGCCGGTCTCGGTGGTCAGCTTCCGGGTGCCGGCCTGTTTGTTGTAGAAGGCCTGCGGCACGGCGGAGTTGGGCTTGTGCGAACCGGCCGGGGACACTCCCTCGTACTTGTAGAAGATCTTCGCCGGGGTGCCCAGGGCCTGTTCCAGACGCAAGGCCCGGCACAGGGGAGCGGGACGCCAGAGGGCGTAGATCTGGCGCACTTCCTCGGGAATCTCGATCCAGCGCTGGCGGCTCATCTCCTGTTCGATGAGGTTCATCGGGAAGATGGCGGCCATCTGCTCGGGGCTGATGGGTTTGCCATCCGGCCCCAGCGGCGGCGCCGGCGGATTTTTCATGTCGGCCACCACGTTGTACCAGTGGGTGGGCATTTCGGCAGGATCGAGATAGGTACGCAGAGGAATCATGATGTTTTCAAAAAAATAGGGGCAAGGACGCCAAGTTAACCGAAAAAGCCTGCCGCACCAAAACCAGGCAGGCTCGCCGTGCCCGCACCATTACGGTGCCGAGCCATTCAGGGCCAGCAGCCGGAGGCCCTCCAGCACCAGATTATCCACCCGGAGCAGCGGCAGTTCGAGCTGGCGTTCAAGGGCGGGCGCCGCGCCGCCGGACAAGAAGCACAACGCGGCCCCCGGCAGCCGGGCATAAGCCCGCTCGATGGCGCCTAGCTGGGCTTCCAGGCAGCCGGTGCGGATGGCGTCCTGCGTCTGGCGCGGAAAGTCCTGATAGGCCCCAGGCGCCCTGGGCAGGCGGGCCGTGCCCTGGGCCAGGGCGGTGTGCATCATCTCCAGCCCCGGCAGGATCAGCCCTCCCAGGAAGCGGCCCTCCCCGTCCAGACTGTCGATGGTGGTGGCCGTGCCCGCCGTCACCACGAGGCAGGGCTGCTGGCTCAGGGAACGGGCGCCGATCAGGGCGCACCAGCGGTCCACCCCGAGTTGCCGGGGCTGCAGATAGCCATTCACGACGCCAGCAGCAGCGCATGTGCTGACCATGTGTTCCAGCACCTGTCCGGGGAAAGCCTGGGCCAGCAGAGCCTCCCGGGCCTCGCAGGCCACACTGGACAACACGACCCGGGTCAGGGGCGGCCAGCCTGCCACCAGTGCGCTCAGCATCTGGGCATCGTCCCAATCGAGGGCGCCCTGGGCCAACCAGCCAGCGGGCTCGGCCAGCCCCCATTTGAGGCGGGAATTGCCGGCATCGAGACAGAGGATCATTGCGCTCTCAGGCTCACGTCGCCGGCCAGAAAACGCTGGATGCCCGCGCGGGTTTCCAGCAGCAGACTGCCTTCGGCATCGGCACCCAGGCAGCGCCCCTCGGCCAGCACCTGCCCCTCCTCCAGCAGGCGCACCGGGCGCCCCTGCCAGATGTGCCGGCGCTGCCATTCGGGCTGGAGCGGGGCGAAGCCCTGTGGCTCGAAGGCGTCCAGGGTCGCCATCAGATGGGTGAGCAGGGTCGCCAGCAGCAGGTGCCGCTCGGGCAGCGGACCCAGCTGGGCCAGCCCGGCAGCCGGCTGTTCCAGCTGCTCCGGGGCCGGGGCGCGCAGGTTGAGGCCGATGCCGATCACCACCTGGATGCCGCGCCGGTCCGCCGCCAGCTCGACGAGAATCCCGCCCAGCTTGGCCTCGCCTCGATGCCCCGAAAGATAAAGGTCATTGGGCCACTTCAAGCCCACCTCTGCGAACCCCAGGGCCTCCAGCCCCCGGGCCAGCGCCAGGCCCACCGCCAGACTCAGGCCGGCCAGCCGGGCCGGGCTGGCCGGCCAGCGCCAGAGCAGGGAAAAAGTGAGGCTATCCTCCGG
>NZ_JBASOH010000086.1:0-7694 GCF_049658005.1 Azovibrio sp.
CCGGTTCGGGTTCGGCCTCCGGTTCGGGTGCCATGGCGGGTGCGTTGTCCAGCACGTCGAGGCTGAGTTCGAGCGGTGGCCCGGCTGTGCCGGCTTCGCCGGCCGGGGGGGCGCTGTCGAGGCTGGCGCGTGCCAGATCCGGCAGGGGAAAATCGGTGGTGCGTTCCTGCGCCGGGGCGGCAGGGCTTTCCGGAACGGGTGCGGCAGCGGGCGGCGGGACGGCGGATGCTTCCGGTGTTTCTTTCACGCCGCGGAGTTGTTCGGCCAGGCGTATCAGCGGGGTGGGGTCGGGCATCAGCCCGTCGCCGCTGGAGAGGTGTTCCACCCAGACACTGAAGACCTGGTGGGTGAGGGCGAGCATCTCCAGCAGTTCCGGCGTGACTTCCAGTTCCTGGCGCAGCCACTGGTTGAGCGTCTGTTCCACGGCCCAGGCGGTTTCGCCGAGGTCCTTGAGCCCCACCATGCGACCGCTGCCTTTCAGGGTGTGGGTGGAGCGGCGGATGGTGGTCAGGGTGTCCACATCGTGGGGTTGCCGGCGCAGGATGGCCAGATTGCTGGCGATGGTGGCAAGCACTTCCCGGGCTTCTTCCAGGAAGATTTCCAGGAGTTCGGCATCGAGCTCGTCGGTGCTGGCCTGGGCGAGCTGCAAGGTTTCGGCGGAGGGGGCCGGGGTTGCGGGCTGGGCGCCGATCGGGGCCAGGGCTTCAGCAATGGCCTGCATCTGCGGTGCTTCTTCGCCCGGCTTCCTGGCCAGGGCAAAAAGGGCGGCCTTGGCCTGGGCCAGCAGGGCCTGGTCTGCCACCAGGTCGGCATCCTTCTGCAGGGCCTGGAGGTGGGCCTGCAGGTCGTCGCGCAGGGCCGGGTCGTCCGGCGCGGCATGGAGGGCTTCGAGCAGGGCCTGAGTTTCGGCCTTGAGCCGATTCAGCTGGCTTTCGACCGAGGCGCCGGGGGGTTCGGTGGTTTCTTCGGAGCTGGCCTCCGCCATTTCCCCGGTCGGGGCGGATTTGCCCTGGAGATTGTCGAGGAAGGACTGGAAGTCGGTGTTGCCATGCTGCAGGGCGTCGACGAAGAAACCGAGGGTGGAGAGTTGCTGGGCCACGGTTTCGAAAGCACCTGCTTCGGGTTCGCTGCCGGCCTGGGCGAAACGGAGAATCTGCCGTTCGCAGTCCCGCAGGTAGGCCACGGCGGCGTCTTGTCCGAGGATGGTGAGGGCGCCGGCAATCTGGCGCAAGGGGCTTTCGAGGGCGCCGCTGTCCGGGCGTTTGCTGGTGTCGCGGAAGTAAACGTCGAGGGTCTGTTCGATCTGGGCGAGATTGCTCTGGATTTCCCGGGCGACCTGGGCCATGAGCAGGCGTTCCTGGGCGCGGCGGGACATTTCATCGAGCAGGGGAATGTCGCTGTCCTGGGGAATCTGCCCTGCCATGCAGGTCTGCAGGCGTTTGACCATCAGGTCGACCTGCTGGGCGAAGTCCTGACCCAGGCGGGCGTAGTTTTCCAGGGCGGTCTGGATCAGCAGCAGGGCGGTGGCGATTTCCATCGCCACGCCATCGGATTGGCGCGAGGGTTGCTGGGCCAGCCAGTCGGCAGCGGCGTTCAGGGCCTGGGCGAGACGGTTGAGTTCGGCATTTTCCAGCTCGGTGGCGAACTGGGCGCTGTGGTGGGTCTGCTCCACGAAGGCGGTCAGGGCCGAGGCGCTGCCCGAGCAGAAGCGGTTCCACTGTTCTTCGGCGGTGGCAATCGTTTCCCGCAGGCGACGCAGGGTGGCTTCATGCGGGACGCTGGCCCCGGGTTTGCGGCTGTCGCTGCTGGGGATCAGGGTCTTGAGCTGGTAGGTTTGCTGGATTTCCGCCAGCAGCGGGTCGGCCTGGGCCGGGCTGTGGGCGACGAAGAACAGGCAGTCGCGCAGCAGGCGTTCGGCCACGCCGGGGTTGCCTTCCAGCAGGCGGCGGATCTGCAGGTCGATGCGGGCGCACAGGGAGCGCGCGTCACCAGCCTGGCTGGCGCCATGCGCCAAGGCGGTGACCAGGCCCAGGGCGGCCCACCAGAAGGCCCGGGCCGAGGGGGAAGCCTGGGTGGCTTCGATGCGGCGCAGGGCTTCTTGCATCAGGGCCAGGCCTTCGTTACTGGCCGTGCTGCCCTCGGGCTGGCGTAACCAGGCCAGCAGCCCCTTCTGGAAGCGGCTGCGTTCGGAGCGGATCAGTTTCAGCCGTTCTTCCTGGGTCAGGGGAGTTTCGGCTGGACGCTTGGGCGGCCGCAGGTTCAGATCCGGGAAGAACAGGTCGGTGGGGTTGGCTGGACGCTGGCCCAGGGCTGCCGCCAGGGCCTGGTAGGTGGGCAGCAGGCGCAGGGGCTGATCGGGTTCGCCGGCCAGCAGGTTGTCCAGATACTGGCGCAGGGCGGCAAAGGCGTCCTGGATGGTGGCCGGGGCGGCTCCGGGGTTGGGCACTTCGCCGTTTTCCAGGGCCAGCAGCAGGTTTTCCAGCGCGGCGCTGATCTGGGTGATGCCATCCAGGCCTACCATCGATAACGCGCCGTGCACCTGGTGCAGGTGGGTGCGGCAAAACTTGAGCTGGGTGACATCACCTTGTTGCTGGAATTGCTGGAGGGCTTCAGTTGCCCGTTCCAGGGCAAGGTCGATCTCTCCCTTGACCCAGGTCAGAGGTCCCAGGTCGAAGTTCGTGGCTGCATTCATGCGATGGGTTCTCAGCTGACCTTGAAGCCGGCGACCGAACCCTTCAGTTCGGAAGCCAGGGCGGTAAGTTCATCCACGGCCTCGGCGGTGCGGGTGGTACCGGTCGTGGTCTGTTCGGTGATGCGCAGAATGTCCTGCATCAGCCTGGCCACCTGGGTGGCGGACTGGGCCTGCTGCTGGGTGGCGGCGGAAATGTTTTCGATCAGGTCGGCAAGGTCGCGCGACACCTGGCCGATTTCGGCCAGGGCCTGGCCGGCGGCGTCGGAACGCTTGGCGCCTTCCACCACACCCTGGGTGGATTGTTCCATGGCGGACACGGCATCCTGGGTGTCGGTCTGAATGGTCTTGACCAGGGCCGAGATCTGCTTGGTGGCTTCGGCCGAGCGTTCGGCCAGGCGCTGCACTTCTTCTGCCACCACGGTGAAGCCGCGTCCGGCTTCGCCAGCGGAGGCGGCCTGGATGGCGGCATTGAGGGACAGCACATTGGTCTGTTCGGTAATGTCGGAAATCAGTTCCACGATTTCGCCGATTTCCTGGGAGGATTCACCCAGGCGCTTGATCCGCTTCGAGGTTTCCTGGATCTGCTCGCGGATCGCGTTCATGCCGCGAATCGAATCCTGCACGGCGGTGGCGCCCTTCTCGGCGGCTTCCAGAGAGGCGCGGGCCACCTGGGCGGACTGGTTGGCATGACCCGACACGGCATTCATGGATTGGGCCATTTCCAGGGCGGAACTGCCGGCGACGCCAATTTCGGAGCCCTGCTTTTCGGCCGCTTCCAGCAGTTCGGCGGAGGTCCGGCGGGCGATTTCCGTCGCCTGGGTCACCCGGTTGGCGGCGTCGTTGATGCGGCCCACCAGTACCCGCAGTTCTTCGATGGTGTAGTTGATGGAGTCGGCGATGGCGCCGGTGATGTCTTCGGACACGGTCGCGGTCACGGTCAGGTCGCCGTCGGCCAGGTCGCCCAGTTCGTTCATGAGGCGCAAGATGGCCTCCTGGTTCTGGCGGTTGGCGGTTTCGGAAGCCTGGCGCAGGCGCTCGGATTCTTCGGCGCGGCGGCGGGTGTCGTCCAGGTAGATCTTGCCCAGCCAGACGAGCAAAACCACGGCCAGGATGGTGAGGAGGGTGACGCTGAGGATGAACCGGCCGCGGGAACCGTATTCACGCTGGTAGGCGGCGGTCAGCTGGTCCGCTTCGGCCAGGAGGGTGTCGCTGTCGCGGAAAATGCGGACCCCGGCCTGCTTGGCCTGCACCAGCGGTTGCATGTTGCCGAGAATGCCGCCCACCGCCTCGCGGTAGTCGTTGAACACGGCGGCGAGCTGGTCGAGCTTTTCTTTGGTTTCCGGATTGTTGCCGGGGTTGCCCCGCAGGCTCTCCAGGGTGTCCTTGAAGGCGTTGGTGTCCTTGCCCAGCAAGAAGGCGACTTCCGGATTGATGGTGTCGCCACCCAGCATGGCGCTGGCGTTCTTGGCAATGCGCTGGGTCAGCATCACGAGTTGATTGGCGGCCGCAATCTCGTGCGGGTTGGTGGTGGTTTGCAGCTTCAGGGCGGCGACCTGTTCGGAAAGTTCGAGCAGTTCGGGGTTGCGCCCGTCAATGGAGGCCACATTCCTGCCCAGGCCGACCAGGTTCTTTTCCTGGGCGATCAGGGTGGCGGCATCCTTTTCGATCCTGGCCCAGTGCTGGCGCAGGGCATCGAGTTCGGTCCGGACGCTGGCGGGAGAGGCAGGGACTTCGGTGTCGCCGATCTGGCCGCCGAGGGTCAGTTGCTGCAGCAGGTGGGAGAAGGTTTCCCGGGATTCCTTGAGCTGGCTGAAGGCGACGGGATTGCCTTGCAGGGCCAGCGAGGAGGCCTTGGCCAGGCGCTGGGAGAGCATGCGCATTTCACCGGACGCACTCAGGTAGGCGGTGCCGTGGGCGTCACTGCGCAGGTCCTCGAAAACCAGGGTGGCGATGATGACGAGCAGCACCACCAGGCCACCGCCCAGGATCTTCATTTGCTGGATGATGGGCCTGCCCGCCAACAGCCCGCCGCCCTTGCCCGTGATTTTTGTATTTTTGGCCGGCTTGGTCGCACGGCGCGGCGCGGGCTTGACCGGCGGGTGGTCCGGGGAAATGGTCATGTCACTGTCGGGCGCGGGTTTGTTCTTTCCGAAGGACAGTTTGGGCAGGTTCAGCTTGAAGGCCATGTTGATCTCCGTGGTCAGGCCACGATATTCATGAAATTCGGGTCTAAAAGCAGGGCTTTCAGATCCAGTCGATGCCATGTATTTCCCTCCGGGTCCAGGAGGGTGGCGGCGTTCCAGGCGGCAGCCGGGCCAGAAGCGGGGGCGGCTTCAAAATCGGCAGGGTTTTTCAGGCCGAGCAGACGGGAAACCAGCAGGGCTACGTTATTGCCGTGTTTTGCGCCGACCAGCAGCAGGCGCGCGGCAGGACTGTGGGGCGGTGTGGGTTCCTCGCCGATGAAGGCGGGAAAGTCGGTGACGGCATGGAGGTTGCCGCGGATATTGACCAGACCGGCAAAGGCGGGCTTGGTCAAGGGCACGGTAGTGAGCGTTGGCAAGGGAATGATCTCGCCGGATTCGGACAGGTCCAGGAGCCAGCGGCTCTGCCCGGCCTGGATGCCGAGCAAGGATGCGGCGCGGTCACCCTGCGCCACGCCGGAGAGGCGGCGGGACAGGTACTCCTGGAATTCGCGCAGGCTGATGCGTCGTGCCATGGGGGCGTCGATCAGGGCAGCACGGAGATTTTTTGCAGCAACTCTTCCGGGTTGACCGGTTTCACCAGGTAATCCATCGCTCCTTGACGCAGCCCCCAGATCTTGTCGGTTTCCTGCCCTTTGGAGGTGCAGACGATGACGGGAATGTTCTTGGTGACTTCGTCCCGGGTCAGGGTCCGGGTTGCCTGGTAACCGTTGAGGCCGGGCATGACCACGTCCATGATCACCAGGTCCGGCAGCTCGGCCTTGGCCTTGGCGATGCCTTCTTCACCATTTTCGGCGGTAATGACCTGATAGCCGTTTCTGGTGAGCAGGTCGGTGATGAAAAAACGTTCCGTGGGGGAATCGTCTACCACGAGGATTTTTCGAACAGGCATTTACAGCGTCTCCCTAGCTAACATGATTTATTGGACGCCCTGGGGGGCAAAGCTCGCCACCGTCTGCAACAGGCTGTCCTTGGTGAAAGGTTTGGTCAGGTACTGATCCGACCCCACCATCCGGCCCCGGGCCCGGTCGAACAGGCCGTCCTTGGAGGACAGCATGATCACCGGAGTATTCCGGAAGCGGGGGTTCTTCTTGATCAGGGTGCAGGTCTGGTAACCGTCCAGGCGGGGCATCATGATGTCGCAGAAGATGATGTCCGGCTGGTGGTCGGCGATCTTGGCCAGGGCGTCGAAACCATCCTCGGCCAGCACCACCTGGCAGCCGGCCTGGACGAGAAAAATTTCCGCGCTGCGGCGGATGGTGTTGCTGTCATCGATCACCATGACTTTTATGCCGCGCAGGTTTGTGATGTCCGTCAATTCTTTCCCCTCGACCCCGGGTGCCGTGTCATTGTCGTGTCATTGCCGGGTCATTTCAGAACAAAACTTCAGAACAAAGCGAAGTGTAAGCCGGAATGGTTCATGACTGGACCATTTCGAAATCTTCCTTGCGCGCCCCGCACTCCGGACAGGTCCAGCTCATGGGCACCTCGTCCCAGGGTGTTCCCGGGGGGATGCCATCCGCCGGCATGCCAAGCGATTCATCATAGGTCCAGCCACAGAGCAGACAGGTCCAGGTCCTGGCACTGCGTGTCGTCAAATCCATCAGTTCGGACATGGTTCAAGGCGCTTTCGGGTAGAATCGTCGTCAATCTTACCCAATCGTCGTTTCTTTCGCTACATTTCCGCCAGTCTCGGCGGCAAGTTCATGACTCCTATCCTTCCCGTTCCTCCCCTGGTGCTGGTTTTTGCGGCCAGTGATCCGTCCTGTGGCGCCGGTATTCATGCCGACATCCTCACCCTCTCCAGCCTTGGCTGCCACCCTCTGGCGGTGATTACCGCCCTGACCGTGCAAGACACGGTGGGGGTGGAAAGCGTGCACCCCGTGGATTCCGAGACGGTGGAGCGGCAAGCGCGATCCTTGCTGGAGGATATGCCCGTGGCCGCCTTCAAGGTGGGGGTGCTGGGCAGTGTCGAGAACGTGGTGGCGGTGGCGGAGATCGTGGCGGACTATCCCGATATTCCCCTGGTGCTCGATCCGGTGCTGGCTTCGGGCCGGGGCGATGAGTTCGCCAATGAGGATCTCCGTGCCGCCATGAAGGAACTGCTGCTGCCCCAGTGTTCGGTGGTCACTCCCAATACGCTGGAAGGCAGGCGCCTGGTGGAAGAAGACGGGGATGAGGAGGGGGCGCCGGAGGAGGATCTGTCCAGCGTGGCCGCCCGGCTGCTGGCCTATGGTCCCCGCTATGTCTTGCTGACGGGGGCCCACGAGCAGACAAGCCGGGTGACCAATTCCCTCTACGGTGAGGATGGGCTGATACGCCAGGATCATTGGGAGCGCCTGCCGGGCAGTTACCACGGTTCCGGGTGCACCCTGGCATCGGCCATTGCGGCCTGTCTGGCTGGCGGCTACGACATTGGGGAGGCGGTGCGTGAGGCCCAGGAATACACCTGGCAGACCCTGGCCCACGGTTTTCGCCCCGGCATGGGGCAGTTCATTCCAGATCGCCTGTTCTGGGCCCGGGGTGAAGCCGAGTCCTCCCCGGAAGATGGCTGAGCTGCGCCGGCATCCCCCCCTGGCGGGGCTCTATGCCATCACTCCGGACGGCCTGGCGACGCCCGCCCTGCTGACGGCGGTACCGGCCGTGCTGGCGGGCGGCTGCCGCTGGATCCAGTACCGCAACAAGGCGGCCGATCCCGACCTGCGGCGCCGGCAGGCGGCGCTCCTCGGCGCGCTCTGCCGCACCCACGCCGCCGGCTTGATCATCAACGATGATGTGCCGCTCGCCCAGGCGGTCGGGGC
>NZ_JBASOH010000087.1:0-9259 GCF_049658005.1 Azovibrio sp.
ACAGCTACGCGAGTTTCCTGGTCAATGCCGGGCGGTCGCTGTACGAGGTGCAGAAACTGCTCGGCCATCATGATCCGAAGGTGACGATGCGCTACGCGCACCTCTCGCCGCAGGCGATGCTGGAGGCAGTCAATGGGGTGGGGAATGTCGTGGGGCGGAGGACGGCGGTGGCGAATCAAGCTGCAGTGGCGGCCACGGTGTAATCAGCGCAACTCGTACCAAACACCTCGGCCGCTACCTTGCTGGCTGAGGTGTCCGCGCTCCACCAAGTTGCGGAAGTGCGCCTTCAACGTATTGCGGCTGGCGCCGGTAAGTTTGATGACATCGCCAATGGTGACGCGCCCATGCTCGCGAGCAAATTCCACAATCTGCAGTGACAACTCCGGCAGGCTGGCCAACACCAGCTTCTCACGCTCGACCTTCTTCTCCAGCCGCCGTACCTGTTCAGCCAGGGAACGCAGGAAGAACACCAGCCATGGCTGCCAGTTCGGGGCCTCGGTACGAATCGTGCCCTGCGTCTGGCGCAGCGCCAGATAGTACGCTTCCTTGTTGAGCTCGATCACACTCTCCATCGAGCTATACGGCACGTAGGCATAACCCGCCTGCAAGAGCATCAGCGTGGTCAGGGCTCGACTGATCCGCCCGTTGCCATCCTGGAAGGGATGAATCTCCAGAAACACCACCACGAAGATCGCGGCGACCAGCAGGGGATGCAGCAGTTTGGACTCGCGCTGCGCATTGACCCAACTGACCAGCTCGGTCATCAAACGAGGCGTATCGAACGGCGACGCCGTCTGAAACACAATCCCGATCTGCTCGCCGCGCTCATTGAAGGCCGCCACGCTATTGGTGTTGGTCTTGTACTGACCACGGTGCCACGTATCCTTGTCGCTATGCTGGAGCAGGATCTGGTGTAGCTGCTTGATGTAGTTCTCGGTGAAGGGGATGTCCTGCCAAGCACTGAACACCACATCCATGACCTCCGCGTAACCCGCCACCTCCTGCTCGTCACGCGTATCGAAACGCTTGATCTCCAGGTTGGCCAGCAGTTGCTCGACCTCGCGGTCGGTCAGCTTGCTGCCCTCGATCCGTGTCGAGGAGCCGATGCTCTCGATGGTGGCTACGCGGCGCAAAGCGGACAAACGCTCAGGCGCAAGGGTCCCCAAGGCACGCCAGGCACCTTTGAACTCATCGATTTTGGCGATCAGGGCCAGCATCTCTGGCGTGATCTGGATAGTGTCGGTTCGGAGCATGAACCAATAGTACACCCAATTACACCCATTTCCCAGGCGGCACACCCAATAAGACACCCATTTACACCCAAAAACGCAAAAATCCCCCGACCCCACCACCGTCGAAGGCAGTGAGATCGGGGGATCGTCGTGGCTTTCTATGCCGAGTGATGAGCAGGAACAAGCTTGGCAAATGGCTGGAAGCAGCCCTCATCCACGGTGCAGCAGGGTTCGCGCTTGATGCGGCACTCGTCTTCCCGGTCAGAGCGATCAGGACCGACTTTCTTGCCTTCCAAGCCAAGCACCAGGAAGTCCTCGCCATCCCAAAGTCCTACGTCGCCATTGCGCCCTTTTCCGCTGTACCACGCGCCGACCTCGAGATCTTCCTTCGGGATCTGAGCAGCAATCCTGACCGGTGCAGAGGGCTCATTCAAGCCTGTGCAGGCGGCTTCAAGGCTGAGCACGATATCGATGAACCGGTTGCCAGCGACCCAGTTGACCGCCTGTTTATTGCCCTGGCCACCCGCAGCGACATCCCACTTGAATGCGCGCTGCCGTAGTAGTTGCTTCAGATCGCTCTGCCTCAACGCAGCTTCTCCGCCCGCGAAACCCACCACGATCTGCGCGCCGCGCTCACTGCACAGCGCCTTGATCCCATCAAAATCCACACGGTCTTGATAGTTGGGATGGCCACTGTCTGGAATGGTCGAGGACGGGTTCGGCTTTACATTGCTGTCGAGTGCGATGAGGAGTGGATGACCGGCAAGATCTATCTCAATATGAAAGACTGATCCCATCATCCCGATGACATCGCCTCGGATTATTTACAGAAAAAAGGTTGCACAACCACCTGGGCGCTGATTTCCGCGACGCCAGCTCCCGGTCAAGGCGACCGCAATCGATTTGTCGGATGTCGGTGCGATCGATGAGGCAGGAATCGCGTTGTGCCTGATCGCCCGTGATCGCCACGGTACGAAGGTTGAGCGCGGCTCCCGTGGCGTGCGCCAGATTATGGATGTGGCGCAGGTATGCGGGAAGTTGTGTGGTGAAAACTGCGGCAGTATGAGACAAGCAAAGGGGCCGCATATAGCGGCCCCTGGTCAGCACGCATGAGGCCGGCTGCGCTGCAGTATCACGGGCGTGGCGTGTTCGTCATGCCCGGGAAGAAGCTGTGATCCATGATTTCAGCCAGCGGCCACGGGCACTTTTCCGGAAAATCGGCGTTATCAAGGCCGGTTTCTTTCGAGGCCTCAATAATGGCGTCTCCCCATGCATCGGCCCACCAATCAGGATCGTCCAGCGAGGATTTGAGGCTAGGCATTTTCTGGATTCTCCGCTCGATGCTATCGCGCTGCGTCTTGATCGTGCGTTCCCAGCTCGATCCTTGGCGCTCCGGCTGGAATTCCCACTTGAGCAGATGGAAAAGTAGAACGGCCATCCTGTTTGCCAACTCGCGTTGTTCGCTCTTGCCCACGTCCTCAATCTCCTCCGCAATATGGTGGATGTCCAAGTCAGTGAAGCGCCCCGAGCGCAGCAGAGCGGCCTGTTCTTGAGACCAAGCAATCACATCCTTTTCGTAGGTAGTGCCCATCAAGGACTCCTTAAACAACATTGAAACCACACCAACAGGGAACAGACCCCAATTATCGGTTCTCCCATTGGACTTGACTATCTCAGGACTATCTCAGCAGCGGCTGCATATGACATACCGCTGCCGCTTGGGCCAACGACGAATTGATTGTAGCTCGGCCCATTATCGAAGACGAAGGGCTTCTTGCCGGGTTGTTGAGCCAGCATAACCCGCCCCCAGCCAGCCTGCCTCTGGAACCCCACCGAATACCCGCCGAATACCCGGCCTGGGAACAGGAGACGCCCTGCCGACATGAAGACATCGAGGGCGAAACAACCTCCCGCCGTCAGCGCTGCAGCCCCGCCATCTGGTGCTGGGCGATGCGGTGGCCGTGCGCCGCGGCCTTGGCGATCCACATCAGCGCCAGGTTGTCATCCCGCGCCACCCCCGTGCCGGCGGCGTAGCACTGGCCCAGGCACTGCATCGCATCCGCATGGTTTTGCGCCGCGGCAAGATTGAACCAATACACCGCCGCCGCCGGCCGCCCGGCGCGAAAGCAGCACAGGCCGATCTCCGCCTGCGCCGCGGCATCGCCCGCGTCGGCCTGGCACAACAAGGCCCGCTCCTCGGCCCCCAATTCGAGGCCGGCGAGGGCCAGCACGCCATCGAGTTCGAGCCGCGTCACAGCCGCCGCAGCGGGCAGCTTCTGCAACAGGCCCTCGGCCAGGCGCCGCCACAAGGTGCGCTTACTCAAGCCGGTCAAGGCCACCGCCGCCTCCATGCTGATCGCTTCAAAGTTCATGTCTCATCCTCTTCAACCGCGCCTGGCACAGCCCAGGCCGTGCCAGGCTGTGCCAATGACAGGGCGCCCGTCGTGCCAGAATCCAGCGCATTTTTCACGATGTTGATTTCAAACAGGTTTTCCACCTGGCATGGGCCATGCACTCAGCAAATTGCCGGAAAAGAAATTTCTGGAATGTCCAACCCATAAAGGAGTACTACCATGTCGCAAATTTCCCTCGTGCGCAAGGCACAACAAGGTTTCACCCTGATCGAATTGATGATCGTCGTCGCCATCATCGGCATCCTCGCCGCCGTCGCGCTGCCGGCGTATCAGGACTACACCGCCCGCGCCAAGGTTTCTGAAATGGTCATCGCAGCTACCGCCCCCAAGACCTTGGTCAGCGAGGCCTTCCAATCCGACAGCCTGGCGGGTGTGAAGGCTGCCGCGACCGAATACAATGGTCGTGCCATCACCGAGAAGGAGTCGAAGATGGTGGCCAATATCGCGATTGATGCTGGGACCGGTGCCATCACGGTGACCAGCGCGAGCGCTACCAGCGGTTTGCCCACCGATGCGCAAGGCAAGACCCTTGTGTTCACGCCCAACGTGCAAGGCGCTGCTTTGGCTGATGGTGCTTCTGGTGCGATCGACTGGGCCTGTGCCTCAACCACCAACACCACTGCAACTGCCCGTGGTTTGACTGCGACGCTTGGCAACATGCCTGCCAAGTACGCACCTTCCGAGTGCCGTTGATGACGCACAGGCGGGTATCGGTACCCACCGGAACTGCCTGATCAAGACCCAAGGGCGCTACAAGCGCCCTTTTTCCTGCCCACCTCCTGCCTCATCTCGCCATGCCCCCTGACGCCGTAAATCGTTTTCGCTTTGCGTTTGGCTATGCAGGGCGCCATCTGTTGATTTCGGCCTGCCTTGCTGCGGTGGCGGGCCTCTTTGTGTTTGGCCTGCTCTATCCGCCGCCTTTTGCTTCGCTATTGGGGGTGGGCCGCATGTTCGTGCTGCTGCTGGTGGTGGACGCGCTATGTGGCCCCTTGTTGACCCTGATCTTGGCCAACCCCGCCAAATCGCGGCGCGAGCGCTGGGTCGATTTTTCGCTAATCGGCCTGGTGCAGCTGGCGGCGCTGCTTTATGGCCTGCACAGCCTGTGGCTTGCCCGCCCGGTGGTGCTGGCCTTTGAAGCAGATCGACTGGTGATCGTCAGGGCCAATGAAGTCGAGACCGAAACCCTGGCTCAGGCGCCGGCGGGGCTGCAGTCCTTGCCTTACTGGGGGGTGATGCCAGTGAGCACACGCAAGGCCAGAAATAGCGAGGAATTTTTTGAAAGCGTGCAGTTGAACCTGGCGGGCGTTTCGCCCGCCATGCGCCCCCACTGGTGGCAGCCCTGGGAAAACGCCCACTCTGCCATGGCGCAGCGTGCCCGACCCGTGCGCGATTTGATCGAGCAGCGTCCCCAAGAGGCCGCAACCTTGCAGGCCGCCGTCGCCAAAACCGGGGTTCCAATAGACCAGTTGCGCTTCCTGCCCTTGGCCAGCCGTAAAACCGGAGACTGGGTGGCGCTGCTCGATCCCAGGCTGCAAATCGTGGGCTATGTTCCAGTAGATGGTTTTTTGCGGCCTTGACCCCCGTGTGCCGGCGCACAAGCCCAGCCGCCATGGCGCAAATGGATGGCAGGTTTATTGCATAGGGTTGATTCTGATATTTCATTGCATCACTGAAGCACCAGGAGGTGGCACACCATGAAAAACTTCCGGCAACAAGGTTTCACCCTGATCGAATTGATGATTGTGGTGACCATCATCGGCATTTTGGCCGCCGTGGCCCTGCCGACCTATCAGGACTTCACCACACGCGCCAAAATGACGGAGTTGCTGCTGGCGGGCAACACTGCAAAAGCGCTCGTCTCCGAAGCTTTCCTGGGCGGTGGCGTGGCAGGCGTGACAAGGGCCGCAACGGAATATAACGCCCGATCTGTCGCGGAAAAACAGTCGAAATTCGTCGCCAATATCGCGATCGACCCGGCCTTGGGCATCATTACCGTCACCAGTGCCGGCGCGAGTTCCGGCCTGCCTGCGGACGCACAGAATAAGACGCTGATTTTTACCCCTAACGTCCAGAAAGCGCTATTGGCGGAGGGCGTCACGGGTGCCATCGACTGGGCCTGCGCCTCTTCTACCAATGCCACGGCGGGCGGGCGCGGCCTATCGACGGGTTTGGGCACGCTACCCGCAAAATACGCCCCTTCCGAATGCCGCTGAGCCGCAAAAAGGAGCACGCCGATCAACAGGGTCAGACTCCTTTGATCCTGAGTGGGTTGTTGCGCATAACGAACTGACCGCCAACATCGCCAGGGGAAAGCCCGGCCCTGCACGCTGCACACCGCTTTGTGGATAGGCTTGCTGATTACGCTCCGTGTCGGGCATGGAGATCGTCGTGCCATCCATCCGCTTGATGGAGCGCCCGCGCCACTTCCAATCGCTACGACTTTCAAGTTCCAGGCGCTCACCCACGGGCAGGGCCAACCGGGAAATCAGGGGCAATGGCAAGCGTTGGCGGGCTTTGCAGCAAGGCCCCGTGTTCAGGCCCCTGAGTCAGAATAGTTGTCGCCTCGATTGAATCTGAACCCTGGGTGGCTTTCAGCCTCTTTTAATTTACCGGGACCGGTACGACAACGGCTCAAGGGGGTGCCATGGGCTCTGACCCCATTGATTGTTGGCGCCTCGCTGTGGGCAGGGGTATCAGGTGACATCAAAAACTCGGCGCTGGCGGGACGGCGGTCAGGACTCGTGCTTCAGTCGCTCGACTTCCCTTTTCCGGCGTCGGATCAAACCCCGCATCGCTAACAGCGCTGCGGGACTCGCCGGTCGTGTTGTTGGCCGGTCCTCGTCAAGATAATGGTTTTGCGGTCAGTTCCCACGGCGTACCTCCTGCGCAGGGTGCGGGTGCACTGATTTACGTACTATCCGCGCATTGTTGCGCAAATTTTCATATTGACTGAAGTCGCGGGGACAGAACCCGATGGATCTGCGTGATTCGCGCGGCGCGAGGCTTCAATCAGCTTGTCCTTTGCCCCGGGGATGCCGCAACAGGCGCTTCATCTGGGTTCATCTTTGGATTCGTCTCCGGGTTCGTCCTTGCCTAGAAGGCGGCGGAAAAAACCGGCTATCGTCTGCCGAAAAGCCAGAATGGCGATCAGGATGACGACCAGAAACATCGCGATGATGAAAGAAATGATCGGGAAATTGAGGGCATCCTGGGCAAAAAACCAACTGCCAATGAGGCTCCCGGCAATCAACAACAGTCGGGCAATCAACTGCACTTTTGCATCCTTTCCGCAGCAAGAATTGCTGGATTATTCCTGATATTGACCGCAACAGGTAGCTGAACCCGAAAAATGTGCAGACAGGGCAATTTTTTCCGTGAAGTTTCCATAGCGGCGGCATCGGGATGAGGCATCAGTCCTTTCAGTCTTTCGAGTTGAGGTCAATGAAAAGGGCCCGGCTCGTTTATTGACAGTAGCAAAGCCGCCGCCCCGGCACGACGGGCTGGGGCGGGCTGGGGCGGGCCGGGGCGGCTTTGCGGCCCGCCCACGAGCCCCGGCGCATTCGGGTAGAATCCTGCCTTCATTTGTCGGATTACAGGGAGTTTGTCGTGCGTATCGTCTGTCTCGACCTCGAAGGTGTGCTGGTACCGGAAATCTGGATTGAATTTGCCGAACGGACCGGTATCCCGGAACTGCGCCGCACCACCCGGGATGAACCCGATTACGACAAGCTGATGACTTTTCGCCTGAATCTGCTGCGCGAAAAGCAGCTGGGCCTGCCGGACATCCAGAAGGTGATCGCCGCGATGGGCCCCATGCCCGGCGCCCGGGAATTCGTGGATGGCCTGCGCGAGGATTACCAGCTCGTCATCCTTTCCGACACTTTCTACGAATTCGCCCACCCGCTGATGCGTCAGCTGGGCTGGCCCACCCTGTTCTGCCACAGCCTGGAGGCCGATGCCCAGGGTTTTCTGGTGAATTACCACCTGCGCATGCCAAACCAGAAGCAGGAAGCAGTGCGGCGCTTCAAGGAGCTGAACTTCCAGGTGGTGGCCGCCGGCGATTCTTACAACGATACGGCGATGCTGGGCGAAGCCCACGCCGGCATCCTGTTCCACCCGCCCGAGAACGTGGTGCGGGAATTTCCCCAGTTCCCGGTCACCCGGGACTACGCCGCCCTGCGCCAGGAAATCGACGCCGCCTTCGCCCGCAACGCTTGAGGGCCGACGCCATGCATCGGGAACGCTTCTACACCCTCTCCGCCTCCTGCCCGGATCAGGTGGGGATCATCGCCAAGGTGTCGGGCTTCATCGCCGGACACGGCGGCTGGATCCTCGAATCGAGCTACCACGCCGACGGCCTGACCCAGCAGTACTTCATGCGCATCGAGATCAAGGCGGATTCCCTGCCCTTCCTGCTGGCGGAGTTCCGGGAGCGCTTTCGTACCACCATCGCCGAACCTCTCCAGATGGTCTGGCGCATCAGCGACAGCGCCATCAAGAAGCGGGTGGTCATCCTGGTGTCGAAGCAGGAGCACTGCCTCTACGACCTGCTCGCCCGTTGGCAGGCCAGGGAACTGGATATCGAGATTCCCTGCGTCATTTCCAATCACGACAGCTTCCGGGGTTTCGTGGAATGGCACGGCATTCCCTTCCACCATGTGCCGGTCACCCCAGACAATAAAGCGGCTTCCTACGCCGAAGTGAAGCGGATTTTCGAGGAGGTGCGCGGCGATTGCATGGTGCTGGCGCGCTACATGCAGATCCTCTCCCCGGATCTGTGCGCCGCCTACCCCAACCAGATCATCAACATCCACCACAGCTTTTTGCCCAGCTTCGTCGGCGCCAAGCCCTATCACCAGGCCTATGAGCGGGGCGTGAAGCTGATCGGGGCGACTTGCCACTATGTCACTTCAGACCTGGATCAGGGCCCGATCATCGACCAGGACGTGATCCGCATCGACCATTCGGATGCCCCCGAGGACATGGTGCGCTACGGCAAGGACATCGAAAAGACCGTGCTCGCCCGGGGCCTGCGCTACCACCTGGAGGACCGGGTGCTGGTGCATGGCAACAAGACCGTGGTGTTCCGCTGAACTTCTTGTTCCACGTGAAACGCCGGGCCTTGCCCGGCGTTTTTCATTCCTCATACGCATATACCGGCGCGGCCTGGAGCGGCAGGTAATGGCTGAGCAGAGGCCGGCCGGGTTCCCAGTCGTGCAGCAAGAAACCGCCCGGTTCCAGGGTGTAAGCCAGGGGCTCGGCATCGAGGGCGATCTGATGCGCGGTCGCCGGCGCCACCTGGGCAAAAATGCCGTGAAAGAGGGTGGCCACATGGCGATGCACATGGCCGCAGAGCAGGCCCTCCACCCCGCGCCTTGCGGCCAGCAGCCGACCCAGGGCGGCCACCTCGCCGCGACAGGCGATTTCGTCCATGCCGGGGATGCCCACGGCAAAGGGCGGATGGTGCATGGCCAGCAGGGCCGGGCCTTGCAGCAGGGCCGGGCCTTGCAGCAGGGCCGGGCCTTGCAGCAGGGCCGGGCCTTGCAGCAGGGCCGGGCCTTGCAGCAGGGCTTCGAGCCGCTCCAGCTGGGCTTTTTCCAGCCGGCCCCATTC
>NZ_JBASOH010000088.1:0-4460 GCF_049658005.1 Azovibrio sp.
TGGCTGGCCGCTACCGGCGCGGTGGGCCTTTTCCAGGGCGGCGGCCGCTTCGGGCGGCATGTAGTTTTCATCGTGTTTGGCCAGCACTTCGCTGGCGGTGAAGATGCCATCCGCACCCAGCTTGCCCTGGGCGACGACGCCCTTGCCCTCCTGGAACAGGTCGGGGAGGATGCCCTTGTAGCGGACCGGGATGTCATGGATCGTGTCGGTGACCACGAAGGTCAGGGTCACCCCGTCCGGCTGGCGGGTCAGGGAGCCCTTTTGCACCAGGCCGCCGATGCGGAACACCTTGTTCTGGGGCGCCTTGCCCTCCTGCACGTCGGTGGGGGTATGGAAGAAGGCCATGTTGTCGTCCAGGGCGTTGAAGACAAGGGCTGCGATCAGGCCGAGGGCGGCGAGGCCACCGACGATCAGGGCGATGCGCTTGTGGCGGGCTTTCATGGCTGTTGCTCCAGCTTGGCTTCGGCCCGCAACTGGCGGACCAGCCGTTGTCGGGTGGCGCGATGCTGACGGATCACGATCCAGGGTTCGAGCATCATGACCAGGGCGGTGACGCCAAAGGCGCCCCAGACATAGAGGCCGTGGCCGCCCATGGCGATGAAGTCGGAAAAGCTGTTCCAGTGCATAGTGTTGTTGCCGTTCTCGGTTCGTATCCCTCCAGCCGGGGCTGGGCGATTATCCTGGCTGGCGGCCGGATACTGTGTAACAAAGCGTGATGGCTAGGAGCGGTCCAGCAGCAGTTCCCGCACCCAGTCCGTGTGCCGCTCCCGCTCCAGGATGATGGTGCGCACTCGCATCAAGGCCACGGCGACGGCATACATCCACATGGCGAAGGCAGAGAACAACATGCCCCAGAGCATGATCGAAGCCATGGCCGGCGCCCGGGTGAGGGAGACGGAAGCGCCTTGGTGCAGGGTGTTCCACCACTTCACCGAGAAATAGATGATGGGGATGTTCACCACCCCCACCAGCGCCAGGATCGCCCCGGCCTTGTCGGAGCGGCGGCTATCGTCGATGGCCCGGGTCAGGGCGATGAAGCCGATATAGAGGAACAGCAGGATCAGTTCCGAGGTGAGCCGGGCATCCCACACCCACCAGGTGCCCCACATCGGCTTGCCCCACAGGGCCCCGGTCCACAGCGAAATGAAGGCAAACAGGGCGCCGGTGGGGGCGAGCGCCTGGGCCATCATGCCCGACAGGCGGGTATTGAAGGCCAAGCCCATCCCGGCCCAGAAGGCCATCACCAGGTAGATGAACATCGACATCCAGGAGGCGCCCACATGGATGAAGATGATGCGGTAGCCCTCGCCCTGCTGAAAATCCGTGGGGGCGACAAAGAAGCTGATCCACAGGCCCGCCAGGGCAAACCCGGCGAACAGGGCCCAGAACCAGGGAATCAGCTTGCCCGCCAGGGGGTAGAAGGTGGAAGGGGCGGAAAATTTGAACCAGTGAATCATGCGCATCGGGATTTTATTCCAGGGCGATCTTCAGGGCGGCGGCAGCGGCCCAGGGAGCAAAGGCCAGGCCGCCCACGGTGAGGGCGGCCAGGAGCGAGAGATGGGCGCCGGGCCCCAGGCCGCTGACGCTGGCATCGACGGCCCCGGCACCAAAAATCAGTACCGGAATATACAGGGGCAACACCAGCAGGGAAAGCAGCACCCCGCCGCCGCGCAAGCCCAGGGTCAGCCCGGCACCGATGGCGCCGATGCCCGAGAGCGCCGGAGTGCCGAGCAGGATGGAGCCGGCCAGCACCCACAGGGCGTCGGTAGGCAGATCGAATTGCAGGCCCAGCACCGGGGCGAGCAGGGCCAGGGGCAGGCCGGAGACCAGCCAGTGCGCGATCACCTTGCCCAGCACCATGAGCCCGAGCGGATTGGGTGACAGGGCCAGTTGTTCCAGGGTGCCATCGCGGTAGTCGTCGGCAAACAGGCGGGGCAGGGACAGCTGGGTTGCCAGCAGGGCCCCGACCCAGAGCACACCCGGCGCCAGTTGGCGCAACAGGTCCACCTCCGGCCCGACGCCGAGCGGGAACAGACTGGCGACGATGATGAAGAAGAACAGCACCGAGGCCAGGTCAGCGGGCCGGCGCAGCGCCAGGCGCAGGTCGCGGGCAATGGTGTGGGAGACGATGCGGAACATGGCTCAGGCTCCCAAACGCAGAACGCGTACGGCGCCAGCAGGAATTTCCACCGGCTGGTGCGTGGTCATCACGGCCAGCCCCCCGCGCTGCAGGTGAGCGCCGATGATGCCCACCAGCCAGTCCACCGCATGCACGTCCAGGGCCACGAAAGGCTCATCGAGAATCCACAGGGGGCGGCGCTCCTGCACCAGCCGGGCCAGGGCGACCCGGCGTTTCTGGCCTTGCGAGAGGTAGCGGCAGATCAGATCTTCCCGGCCCGAGAGACCCACCTGCGCCAGGGCATCCAGGGCATCGTCCGCGGCCAGGTCTTCCCCGGCCAGCCGGGCCGAAGCCAGCAGGTTTTCCAGCGGGCTGAGCTCTTCCTTGATGGCATTGAGGTGGCCCAGGTAACAGAGATCGGCGCGAAAATCGTCGGCCAGCTTGCGGATGGATGCCCCTTTCCAGCGGACTTCACCGGATTCAGGCGGGGAAAGGCCGCACAACATGCGCAGCAGGCTGGTCTTGCCGGCCCCGTTTTTGCCCTGCAGGAACAGCAGTTCGCCTTCTGCCAGACCAAAACTCACGCCGTGAAACAGGCGCCGCGCACCGCGGATACATTCCAGGTTGTCGGCTTCCAGCATGGGTTTGAGGGCTTTCTGAGCGCAAGGCGAAAGAGCGGAGGCAGAAGTGTAGCGGCTCTTTGATGGGAAGCAAAACCGGAGCAGAGGATGCGGAGCGGCTTTGATGCGGGGGATTGGCGCCCTGGCCGCTGCCCATGCTCAGGCGGCTATGCGCTGCGGCCGCTTGCCATCTGCCCAGCTGCCCAGCTAAGCGGTTTCCTTCATGAAGTAACGTTCGAGGGCGAGCAGCAGGATTGCCCGCAGCCGGGTTTCGTCGGCTTGGCCGTAAGTTTCATGCAAACGGGTGGCGAGTGGCAGGAAACGGTCGAGCAGGTGGGGGTCGAAATGGGTGCCCCGGTCGCGTCGCATGATGTCCGTGGCTTCTGCCGGGGTCATCGGGCCTTTGTAGGGGCGGCGGGAGGTGAGTGCATCGAATACATCCACCACGGCAAAAATGCGGGCGTTGAGCGGAATGGCTTCCCCGGCCAGCCCTTCCATGTAGCCGCTGCCATCGTATTTTTCGTGATGGTAGGCCACGACTTCGCGGGCCTGCAGGAGCCAGGCCGACTGGCGCAGGATGTCTCCGCCCAGGGTGACGTGGGTTTTCATGACAGCGAATTCTTCCGGAGTCAGCCGGCCGGGTTTGAGCAGGATGTTGTCGGAGATGCCGATCTTGCCGACATCGTGCAGGAAAGCCCCGGCAATCAGGTTGCGCATCTGGCTGGCGGCTATGCCGACCGCCTCCCCCAGGGCCACGGCGTAGAGCGTCACCCGGTAGTTGTGGATATTGGTGTCGGAGTCGCGCTGGGCGATGGCGCTGCCCAGCACTTCGAGCATTTCCAGGTTGCCGCGCAGGATCGAGCGGCTGCGGGCCAGGAGTTCGCGATGCAGGGCCAGCACCACCGGGTAGACCGTCAGGGCGGTCAAGACAATGGCCAGCACTACCATCGCCACGGTGCGCATTACGTCTTCCTGGATCTGGGTCATGGTTTCCTGGTCAGGCAGATACACCCCCTCCAGGTAGCCCACGGGCGCTCCCCCCGGTCGGGCGATGGGGACGGCCACCACCAGCGCGAATTCACCCTGGATCAGGTGTTTCATGTAGCGCGGTTGTGTCGTCAGTTCCACGTGTCCGCCCCGTTTCAGTTCCTCTTCCAGATATTTCAGTTCGGGTGGCACATACTCGATCAGGCGGGTTTTGTTGTGGTCATAGAGTTCGACGATGCCGAAGTGGTCGGTGGCTATCTGTTCGACCAGGTGCTCCAGGTCAGCCGCCGCGAGCTTGCCCTGGGCATGGGCTTCGAGCGTGGCCGGCGGGATGCGGTGCGCCGCCATCACCACCATGGCCAGCACCTTCTCGTCGATCCGTTCGGATTCGGTGTACCAGGTGATGAGGCCGACCAGTGCTGCGGTCACGCTGCTGACCAGCAGCAGGCGGCGGCGCAGGGTCTGGAGGGGGTTGTCGGACTGGGTCATGGCGGATCTTGGGCTAAATGACGGTCGTGGCTGAAACTCCAGAGTTTATGACTGTCGATCTGCAGCCGGTAGTTTTTTTCCAGTGCGTCGAGCTGGGCCAGCCGGGCATCCAGTTCGGCGGCGAAGGCGAGGCGGCGGGCGGCCAGCATTTCCGCCAGGCTGCCTTCGCCCAGTTCGTAGGCCCTGGCCTGCAACTGGGCGGCCTTGCTCATGCGGGCGGCGGCATCCTGGCTGGAGCGCCAGGC
>NZ_JBASOH010000089.1:0-16582 GCF_049658005.1 Azovibrio sp.
GTATTCGTCGAGCGCTTTCTCGCCACACTTGAAATCAGCCGTCTGCGCGTCGGCGTCAAGCGGACGAATGGAATAAGTCATTTACTGCACGTGCTTGGCGTGGCGCTGGAACGCGCGCTGCAACGCCGGATTAGCTGGGGCCGGTGTATCCAGTGCGTCCAGGAAGGCCGCGAAATCATCCTGAGACAGGGTGATGGCTTCGTGCGCCTGCACGACCGACTGAGCTTGTTCAACCGCGTTCCGGAGCACAAATTCGGACACGCTCATATGGGCATAAGCAGCGGCTTTGTCGAGCAAGCGGCGCATTTCCTGATCGCAGCGGATGTGCAAACGGGTGTCTTTGGCAAGGGTTGGCATGACGGGCTCCTGATGATTACCTTGCTTATTGTGCGCCATTTGTGCGCACATGGTCAAGTTGCCAGTGGGCATGGGGTCAGGTCTTGCAATCAAGCATCCATGAGCGCGAGAATAAAAATCTGACCACCGATAGGGGACAGACCACGGTTTTCCTCGCTCTACCCAAGCCCCACCCGTCAAACGGTGGGGCTTTTTTACATCAGCCGAAATTGGGCGCACCCCATCAAGCGGGCCAAGGGAATCGTTTACGCCGCCGGCCCAGCAGGTCGCCGCTGGCGAAGAACAGCGGCGTCGATAACCAGAATTCCAAGTTGATCCTCCTGAGCAAAAAGGCGCGGAGGATCAGCGATGGCGAATCCCTCCATACTTCTTGCCTGATAATTTGCTGTCGTATATGCTGTCATTATGGTTCGATTGGTTATTGATACCAATGTGTTTGTAGCGGGACTGCGCTCGGCAGGTGGTGCGTCGCGTACCGTCTTGCGCCGTGCTCTTGGAGGCAGCTATCAACCGTTATTTGGTAATGCCCTGTGGCAGGAGTATTGCGATTTGCTGGGGCGGGATGTCTGGGGAGTGGCGACGACTGCTCAGGAACGGGAGCAGGTGCTGGCAGCACTGGCCAAACGGGGTAGGTGGGTGACGATCTACTATGGTTGGCGTCCCAATCTTCCCGATGAAGCTGACAACCATTTGGTGGAACTCGCGCTGGCGGGAGGTGCCGCGGGGATCGTGACACATAACTTGCAGGATCTCGGTCGGGGCGAACTGGTATTTGATCAACTGCGGGTACTGACACCCGCACAATGTCTGGAGGAATGGCAATGACGACATTAACGATCCGCTTGCCGGACGATACGGCGGAGCGCTTGAAGTCGCTGGCGAAGAGTCGTGGCATCAGCACCAACAAGTTGGTTGAGGAAATGAGTGCGCGAGCCTTGGCGGCATGGGATACCGAGAACCACTTTCGGGCAATGGCCGCAACAGGCGATGTCAAGCAGGCACTGGCGATTCTGGATCGGCTGGATGCCGATGATCAACGGGCGCATTGATCGGTGAGATGAACTAATAATAGGGGACAGACCACGGTTTTCCTCGCTCTACCCAAGCCCCACCCGTCAAACGGTGGGGCTTTTTTACATCAGCCGAAATTGTGCGCGCCTCATCAAGCGGGCCAAGGGAATCGTTTACGCCACCGGCCCAGCAGGTCGCCCCTGGCGAAGAGCAGCGGCATCAATAACCAGAATTCCAAGTTGATTCCCCTGAGCAAAAAGGCGCGGAGGATCAGCGATGTGCAAACGCGCCGGCCATCATCTGGGTGTGGTATCTGGGAAGGTGTTAGCGGTGATCATATTGTCGGCATATATTGACAAATACCGACGATATGAAATAATGATTTCATGCAAAACGCTCACACTTCCATCCTCGACATGGCTCGCCGCCAAGGTCTGCTGCGCCCGCGCGACGTGGAGGCGTGCGGCTTTTCTCGGATGACACTCAGCACGCTGGCCCGCCAGGGCAAGCTGACCCGCCTATGCCGTGGCCTCTACGCGCTGCCGGATCGACCGGTATCTGAGCACGCCACCCTGGCCGAGGTGGCCAGCAAGCACCCGAATGTGCGGGTGTGCCTGCTGTCAGCGCTGCAGTTTCACGGTCTGACCACGCAGTCGCCGTTCGAGGTGTGGGTGGCGATTGCCAACAAGGCGCGAGCCCCCAAGATGGACTACCCGCCACTGCGTATCGTGCGCTTCAGTGGTGATGCGCTGACCGAAGGGGTGGAAAAGCACCTGGTCGATGGCGTCACGGTGCAGGTCACGAGCGTGGCCAAGACGGTGGCCGACTGCTTCAAGTACCGCAACAAGATCGGCCTGGACGTCGCACTCGAAGCGCTGCGCGAGGCCTGGAACGCCAAGCGGGTGAAGATGGACGACCTGTGGCACTGCGCTCAGGTCTGTCGGGTGGCCAACGTGATGCGCCCGTATCTGGAGGCGCTGACGTGAACGGACGCAATGTGGCTGCCTCCGTGCGCGCCAAACTGCTCAAGAAGGCCCGCGCCGAAAAACGCGACTTCGCCCTGGTGCTCACCCGCTATGCGCTGGAGCGGTTGCTTTACCGATTGAGCATCTCGACGCACGCAGACCATTTCCTGCTCAAGGGCGCGTTGCTGTTCGACCTCTGGTTCGATGTGCCGCTGCGGCCAACACGCGACATGGACCTGCTCGGCTTCGGTCTGGCGGAAGAGCCGCATCTGATCGCAGCCTTCACGGACTTGTGTGCGCTGGACGTCGATGATGGCATTCGCTTCGATGCCCAAAGCATCCAGGCTGAAGAAATCCGCAAGGAGGCCAACTACGCCGGTATCCGCGTGACCCTGCTGGGGTGGATCGACGGTGCGCGCTGCCCGATTCAGGTCGATGTGGGTTACGGCGACGCGGTCACGCCCGGGCCTGAGACCGTGGAATATCCGGTAATGCTCGACGAGTTTCCGGCGCCCAAACTCCGGGCCTATCCGCGCTACACGGTTGTGGCGGAAAAGCTCGAAGCCCTGATCAGTCTAGGGGTGGCCAATAGCCGGATAAAGGATTACTTCGACCTGTGGGTGCTGGCCAGGCACAGCGATTTCGAGGGTGAGGTGCTGCGCCAGGCCATCGGCGCCACGCTGTCACGCCGAGGCACCGACATCCCGACGGACGTGCCGTTCGGCCTGACTGAAGCCTTTGCCACCGATGCGCAAAAGCAGATGCAGTGGCAAGGTTTCCTGAAAAAGAATCGGCTCGAAGCGCTGACGCTGGAGCAGGTTGTCTCGGACCTGCGCGAGTTTCTGATGCCACCGCTGAGCGCTCTGGCTACCGGGCAAGGCTTCAGGAGCGCGTGGAATCGCGAGACCTGGGACAGCGCTGCGTGACACCTCACACCGTAGCCAAGCCCCTTTTCGGGGTCTACTGGTCAGCGCCCCATCGCATTGAGTATTTTTGATATCCGTCACTAAGTATTATAGTTTGACAATGAATCGAGTCTTCAAGACTCGCCACTTCAGTCGTTGGATGCGAAAGACTGAGCTGACCGACGAAGCCCTGTGCGGCGCAGTGCGCGAGATGTCGCAAGGGCTGATCGATGCAGATCTTGGCGGCGGCGTGGTCAAGAAGCGGGTGGGGTTGGCCGGTCGGGGCAAGCGTGGCGGCGCCAGAACATTGGTGGCTACCCACAAGGTCGACTTGTGGTTCTTCGTGTTCGGCTTCGAGAAGAACGAACGGGCCAACATCAGCGCCGAAGAAAAAGAAGCGTTGCAGACCATTGCCCAGGATTTGCTGTCCCGCACCGGCAAGGAACTCGATGCTGAGGTTGAAGACGGATCACTACAGGAGATTTGCCATGACGACAAAGACTAAGGCCAAAAGCCGAATCCTGGAGGCTGTGCACGAGACGGCAGCGGATCTGCATCGCCTGGGCTTCATCGACCAGCGCAAGATGCGCAAGTACGACGCGCTGTGCCTGGACCCGATTCCCGAGTACGACAGCGAGAAAATCCGCTCACTGCGTGACCGTTACCAGATCAGCCAAACCGTGCTGGCGTCACTGCTCAATACCAGCCCGTCCGCTGTTCGCCAGTGGGAACTGGGTGACAAGCACCCCAGCGGCCCATCGCAGAAGCTGCTCAACCTGCTCGAGCGCAAAGGTCTCGAAGCCTTGATCTAAAAGGAAAGCGCGACAGCCATATGTCGCGCCTCTGTCGTACCTTGTCGGGCTTGGCCGTCACATGGTGGCCACCACCACTGCAGCCTGATTCGCCGCCACCCCCGCCCTCCGCCCCACGACAGTCCCCACGACATTGACCGCCTCGAGCATCGCCTGCGGCGAGAGGTGCGCGTAGCGCATCGTCACCTTCGGATCCTGGTGGCCGAGCAGTTTCTGCACCTCGTAGAGCGACCGCCCGGCATTGACCAGGAAACTCGGGAGATCGGAGATCCGGGGGAGAGTAACAATTCCACACTTACTTGACGACCCTTCCCTCCACTGCCGCACTCAAGCCATGACTCACCCGCACAGTGGAGCCCACCACCGCCGAATCCATCGGCTGGCAGCCGCTGGGTGATGGCGCCTACCTGCATGTCGGCGACCCTGAAGGCGATGTCGTCACCGTCGTCGGCGTGCCGGAGGTGGGGATGGCCGGGATGAATGTGCTGCTGGTAGGTTGAATAAGTATTCATGCGAAACCGATTTGAAATTTAGTCCCGAAGCCATCTAGGAGTTCGCTGACCTTGGTGCGGAAGGTGTCTTTCGACCAAGTGGCGAACTCGCGCCAGTGGTATTTGGCTTGCTTCCAGACGATTTCGATCCGGTTCAGTTCGGGGCTATAGGGCGGCAGGTAGCACAGGAATACGTTGAACTCCGTCATCCAGCGAAGCGTCAGGCTATCCTCCAGGCCGTGATGGATGCGGGCATTGTCGAGGACGATGAAGGTGGGCACCGGCTTGGCGATCTGGGGAAGCAAACGTTCCATGAAATCCACGAAGGTTTCGCGTTTGACCGTCGTCGTTGCGGGTGCGTGGTAGAGCCGTTGTCCGGCAAAGTCGAGCGCCCCCATCACGGCGACCCGCTGATGCGGCGCTGGCGTCACCGCATGTGGGCACCCCACCGGCGACCAGGCCCGTTGTACGGGCGGCGAAGCCGAAAAGCCGGCCTCGTCGTAATAGAACAACTGGCAGCCGCCTTCCCGAGCCCACGTCTTCAGACCGGCAAGGGTGACGGTGCAGGCGGCAAATCGTTCCGGGTCTCGTTTTTTTTTAAGCTCATGCGCGTCCGTTTGAAGCTGAAACCGCTTTTCCTGAGCAGGACGCCCAATCGGTCCAGCGAGAGCGGAAAGGGCGCGCCATGAATTTCTTCCGCCCGCTGCGCCAGGCCACGGAGCGTCAGGGCTTGTGTCCGGGCCAGCTCGCACACCGTCGCCAACCAGGCTTCGCTCAGTTTCCTGGGCCGGCCCCCCGCATGTCCGCTGATCAGACCGACAACCCCGGCTTTCTCCCAGGCGTGCCTCCCGTTGTAAATCGTCTGATGGCTGACCCCGCATTGCTGGGCAACCGCCGTCCGGTGTTCGCCTTTGCTCAACATCAACAAGCCTGCTGCCCGCAACCGCGCATCCCGCCAGGGATGATGAACCGACAGTTGGAACAAGGTTTCGCTTTCGCAGGGGCTCAGGGTCAGGTTGATTTTCATCGCTGGCTTTCGGGAGTCAAGTCACTCCCTCAGAAGCAAGATTCAATCCAGTTTTGACGGATTACTTAGCAGAAAACAGTGTCAGACCAAGGTTTCCCCGTGTCTATGGCGTTGCTCATGATCGGGTCTATTCCGATTGGAAAACCTTTCTCCACATTTTGAGCAATGGTGCTGTCGACGCAGTGATTGCTCTCACCCCAGCACCGAGCCACACGGAAAGAGTCGGGCACCTCGAATTACCCGGTTTGGGTCTGAGTTCGTTATGAGGACGCCGCTATCGAGCCCGGTTTCGGGCCCTGCGAAGGGCAGCGCGAGGATCTTTGTGCGCGCTGGCGCCTGGTTCCGGTCGATTTCGACCGCTCGAAGCCCATGTCGGGCGTCAGAAGGGCTGCGGGCCGGCCGCGCTCGGCGCGCACAGACGCCGCAGGTTGTAGGCCGCCGCCTTCCTATGCCGATGCCGCGTCGCCCGGTCCAGGCCGGTCGAGCGCAGCGCCTCGCCGCCCCTCTACTCCAGAGCCGGCATAGATGGGCGCCACATGGGCATGGCTCTAGGCCAGGCGCCGGTTGCGTCGCGCTTGACCGTCAGACAGCGGCTTACCTGCCCGCCCCTTGCGCGGGATAGGTGGGATAGGCATACACCAGCCCCGAGCCTTCAGCCACTGCTCGCGCTCGCCGTCGACATAGCCCTTGTCGGCATAGACATCGCGGCAGGGGTAGCCGGCTTCGAGCACGCCCTCGAAGTGCAAGGTGCCGTGCCCCGCTAGCCGTGCTCACCTGCACGCGGCGGATCCGCCTCATGCCGCTCATGCCGCTTATCCAAGCTCGTAGACGTACACAGCTTGTCGCCAAAGTGGCTCTGGCCGTACTGCTTCGTCCAGCGCGCCTGCATGTCCTTCTACCGGCGCATCGAAGGCGACCCCTCCACCGGCATGGCATCCTGCGGCACGATCTCCTGCTCGTCACGGGTCCGCTTCTGCTTCGGGCCGCACAATGCTCGCGTCGATCATCTGCCCGCGCCCGGCCCCTCCACTCGGTCAGGAACGTCGGCCGGCCGCCGCGCTCGCATCCAGGCCGGGGCGCTGCTTCGTGCACCCGCAAGCAGCCAGGTTTTTCGAGGTGCCCACGAGTAGCGCGGAATGTCTTCGGTTGAAGGATGTGTCGTCAAGTCATATCAGGGTTATCTTGCTGCGACCTATAACTACTCTGGCTACCCCATCGCGAGTTACGCCGCATGATCGGCGAAGGGCGCCTTGACCGTCTACAGCAGATTCATATCGAGATGCTCGAAGTCTTCTTGCGTATCAACGCCTGCCCACAGGACTGGCACCATAAAGACTACGCAGTGCCTACTGGTAACGCGGGACCTGCGTGTGCATGTGCACCATCTGGTCGACTTTTTGTCAGATGGACCGAATCTGCTTCCTCTTGCTCGCGATCAGGCCAATTATGGTCAACTTTCTGGCATCATTGACAACGTCAACGGCATGGCCCACCATAAAAAAATTTTCAAGACCTCCTGAAAATGCAGCGGGTTATGACATTTCAATGCACTTACAGAAATTGGCAACAAGGGCCCCCGTCTCGTTGAGAGATGAGGTTGGAGACTAAAAATCGAGCAATTTTGACAAAGCAAAGGAATGCGAATGACAACCCCAAACGGTTTTATATTGCATCGATGGCCATATTCTAATAACTTCGATAACCTCGTTTCGGAGTTTAACAGTACGGGTTTTATTATTCTGATTACTCAGTCCCCAATTATGACCCTTTGAATGTCAGAAGCCTAAGGAAAATCGAATTTGCGCTTAGAGAACAAATCAGGCATTGCCACTATTTTCTGATTTTTGCCAATATGGCCATGGCGCATAGTAAGTGCTGCAAATATGGAATAGACGTTGCTTCAGAGTACGGAAAACCAATTCTTTCGATTCGGCCTCATGGCTATGCGGGGAAAATACCTGTTTTTATTCAAGTAGCGGATACGGAAGGATGCCCTGCTGGATTCAATACTCCAGCAATCATCAGAAAAATTTGCAGTCGACTAAATCACCCCCTTCCCTGATGGCATGTAAAACGGATTCTATTTAGGTAAGTGATTTTCTTATGGGCGCCTCGAATAAATGGAGGTTTGCAGTGGATCTCGCCGGGCAATGATGATCGCGACCCAATTCGGTCCAATCTCTTTGGCAAACCACTGCGTTTGTCGGCGGGGTTGCCCCGTTCTTGCCTCGGATCGCCTCGGGCAGCGGCGAGGCTCGTTTTTGGCGTCAGAAGTCCTTGGTTCCAGCCTTCCGGAAGTAGCCCCCCCGCTTCAAGTTGAACCAGGCGGCCATCATCGTCATCGCAAAGTTTGCCCGCGCCGCACTGGTGGTGCGCAGCAACTTGCCGCCCATCGACTCGATGGTGGCAAATCCATGCTCGACCCGCGCCTTCATCTTGGCGATACCTCGGTTACGCCGTTGTTGGCACTCGGACAGGGACTTGTCACGTTTACCCTTTCCCTGGAACGGATTCCGGAAGCCTTTTTCCTACATCCAGGCTTCTCGCTCCGCAGACGAATAGCCCCGGTCGGCACAGATGCCCCGGTAGGTGTTGTCCGAGTTGAACACGGTGTCGAAGTCCCCCTGCGCACGCATCGAGCGCGGAGCCACCCGATCCCCCTCTGCCTCCAACACGGCAAAGTCGATGTGCGACGCGATCTCGGCCAGAAGATGATCCCCCACGGTATCGTTCTCCAAGCTATCGTTCTTCTTGCGGCGAAGATTGTCAGCGAACAGGTCGGTCTCGATGGCACGTCGCGGTTTCATCGAAGTCGGCTCAGGATGGATCAGAGCGATGTTATTTTATCAAGGATGGGTGAGGCGGAGGTTTTTCGAAATGTCTTTGCGCACAATCGATCTAAATTCAGGAGATAATTTGATGGGGATAAATCATGAGTGACGTTCGAATTCCAATTATACTTGGGGTGACAGGACATCGTGATCTTGAAAGTAAAGACACAGATATCCTGCGGGATGCCGTTAAAAAATTTTTTAAGCAACTATCGGAAGATTATCCGAATAGTCCTTTCAAACTGATCAGCGGTTTGGCAGAGGGTGCTGATAGATTAGTGGCCGAAATAGCTCTCGAGATGGGGATTTCCCTTCTTGCTGCACTACCAATGCCCCAGTCAGATTACGAACAGGATTTTAAGTCGCCTCAATCGTTGGCACACTTCAGAGCTTTAGTTGCCAATGCAGAAATTTGTTTCGTGGTCCCGCAAGACGAAGGGATTACCAACACCGAGTCAAGCCGATATCTCAAATATTCCGCACTAGGGCGTTATATAGCCCGGCATTCCCAAATAGTGGTTGCACTGTGGGACGGTGTATCAGAGCAGATTGCAGCGGATGGCAGCAAACAAATTTTCAGTGGCGGGACTGCCGATGTCGTGCGCCTGTGCCGTACTGGTTTATTTCCAGAAGATTCAGATAAAATCGTATTACCCGAAGTTACCAGGCTCGAACATCTTTGGGTTCGCCGGAAGGGAATGCCGCTAACCGATAAGATTGGGCACTGGTCACGTGATACGGGGGTCGATAAGAGCGTATATGAGCAGTCGAAAAGACGAATTGACGCTGTACTTTACTCCATTGACAAATTTAATGCCTGTGCCAGAAATCTGCCGGCGAAACAAACGCAGAAATCACAATATTTTCTTCTTGATGAAAACCCACCCAAAGTAGTAACTGCCAGTTTGGCAATGCCGCTTGCCTGTTTTACAGCAGCCGATGCTGCTGCTGGACAGCGCCAAACAGAAAGGGCTAAGGCAATAAAGTGGATTTCTGGCCTGGCAACTCTGTCGATAATCTGCCAACAGATGTATTCCGGACCCGATATGCGGTTGGGCTGGCTGGCTGCAAACCTTGCTTTGGCTATGCTGGCTTTTTGGGAGTATTCGCGCTATTTCACGCGAGACAACCCAAGGGAAAAGCAATACCTTGACTGGAGATCCCTGGCAGAAGCATTGCGTGTCCAGGTATTTTGGTTGGCATCGGGGGTCAGAAATTCAGTTGCCGACCACTATCTTTTAGGAGATCGAGATGAGTTGGACTGGATACGTCAAGCGGCTCGCAATACCACTGTTGGAGTCTCTTCGATGTTTGATCAGAAAATGTTGGCATGGGTAAGAGATGCCTGGCTTGAGTCTCAGCTCAACTATTTTCAAAAGAAATCCCCTGAAAACGGCAAAAAACAAAAACTGTTCAATCGGCTTGCTGGCGTTTCTTTTTTTCTGGCATTAGTGATTACGATTGGCACCCTGGCCTCACACCTGGCGGGAACAGATGACTCTTTCCTCAACATGCTTGTTTTGGCATCAGGGATCTGCTTTTTGATCTCTGCAGTTCTGAAAAACTATGCTGATCAGATGGCATTCGAGGAGCATAAAAACAGATACCATGTGATGGGTGAAATCTACAAAACAGCCCTCTCTAGATTTGATATTTACATGTCACAGCATGATTTTGCTCGGGCACAGAATATTTTGATACTGATCGGCAAGGAGGCTTTGGCTGAAAACGCGGGTTGGCTTCGGCTGCACCGACAAAGGCAGTTCGAAGTAGCAATCGCATGAAACAGGCCTCAAGCTTGACCAAATCCCATGTTCGGGATTGGCACGGATGAGGCAATCCTGCCAGGCGACGCATGTGGAAGCGCTGATCGGTCCGCGCTGCCAGCGTCGCACAGGGTGCCCACCGCCGATATTGTAAATTCGTTGGTGACAACTTGATCTTTACCTTCAGCATGCCCGATACTTAGAGCACGAAGCCCCTTTTGGACTCAAGATTGAATATACCTGCGACATCCAACAAATAGCAAGGAGCAACCATATGTCTTACGATGTTTTCATCAGTCATTCGTCAAAAGATAAAGAGACGGTTTTACGTATTTATGAGAGCCTTTCTCATCGTGCATTGAAATGCTGGATTTCCTTGGAACATATTTCACCAGGAGGAAATTATATGGAAGAGATTACAACCGCCATGAATTCATCAAACGTACTGGTATTGATTTTCTCCGAAAATACAAATTCATCTGAAGATGTTAAAAAAGAAATCAGATTGGCGGATAAGAATAAACTACTCATCATCCCTCTGAAAATCGACGACGCTGAACCTACGGGAGCCTTTGATTATGCTCTGTCAGCCTGCCAGTGGATCGAATTTTATCCAGACAGCGAAAAAGCGCTGGATACTGTTGCGGCCAAAATTAAGGATCATAATGAACGAATAGGACAGCTTGAAAATGAAGTGTTAAAAGCGCTTGAACAGGATGGCGTTATCGAGGCAGACGATCAGAAATATGTTGAACACGATATTGGTGTCGAAAAACTAGGACTAACTGAATCACAGTCCAAAGCGATTATAAAACGCGTTATCAAACAATCCATTCGAATACCTGTCAAGGATCGTGAATTGTACTATTTGAATCTTATTTCCGAAATGCTGGAGGACGGAAAAATAACCAGCCTTGAAAAAAGGCGATTAGCTGAACGAGCCAAATCTTTAGGTATTAACGAACTCCGTGCCGAGGCACTGCTAGAACAGGAAATATACAAAAAAGGTATTGCTGATATTCCCCGGTCCATCTCAGCCCCATTTCCTGGGGAAGAAAAGCATTTGAATGCAGAAGAAAAACATACCTGCGATGATGGCTATAAATTGAAAAGCAGGGACACCGGACAATTGGCAGACAGGCATGTTGAATCGCACGTGATTACCGATACCTCTGGGGACGGTAATGATGTTGATTTTGTCGATTCGGATGAGGAGACCCCATGGGAGTATTTCCAGTTGGGGAATATGACTGTGGGACAAGTGCTTGACTCACCCGATTGCGAAGAACTTGCAGGGTATATTGGTTTCTATGCGGTCGAAGATGAAGATGACATAGGCAGTGTATTAGAACAGCTCAAGAAAGCACCGCCGACTGCACTCATCAAGGATGTCGTTGAAGATTATGCGAACTTTATCAATATCGATAGAGTGGGAGAGCTCTCGGTCGCTGATGCCCGGAGCTTTTCTTTAGCTAGGGTTATCAAGAAAATCATTACAGGTTTGAGTCTTGATGAAGTTCAACGCATTCTTGACAAGACACATGGAAAAACAAAAGTCTGTAATGCGTTCATAGCGTATTGGCCGGATACCGAGACCGACGATGAAATATTTGACGATTTGCCAAGCCCGGATTACTTTGAACTGGGCGACATGAAAGCAGGTGAAGTGCTGGCCCATTCGGAAGCTAGACATTTGATACAACGTATTGCCTCGTTCGTCGAAAAGTCTGAGCAGACAGTTCGCAAATATCTGGAAGAAGCCAACCCGAATAGATTTGTCAAGGATGTCGTCAAGAACTATCAGAACATACTTGATCCTGACGTTCTGGCTTCCATGAATATCTCTACTGCTCGTGATCTGGAATTAGGGAAAGTGATAGCTCGATCTTTTAATATAAAAAACCTGGATGTAATCACAAAAATTCTTGACACGGCACACGGGAACACTCTTGTAGGGACTGCATTTTCCAGATATTTACCAAAATAGCATCAAAGCTTCAGCAAAAGTGGCAGGGGCGACAATATTCATTACACTGCTGCCATATAATTCACGGAGCATTTGTCATGCCCACCATCAGCATGTTTTTCGGAATACGGGAAGGCCACTTGCCAAAACGTCAGATAAAGCTGGTTCAGGCTTGGATCGAACTGCATCATGACGAACTGATGGCCGACGGGTATCTCGCAAGTACAGGGCAAACGCTCTTCAAGATGGATTCACTACATTGTGGAGGCTGGCCCTCGGAGTCATCAAGCTTATGCCGATGTCCGACGACATCATCGAGGCCGAGTTTTGGAGAGGGGAAGTGCATCGATTTGATATGCGCCCGTATCTTGGTTTTTTTGCGTTCGCCACCCCGCAAGGATTCGAGCCTGTTCATGCGCGCGCATGTTGAGCACGGGACGGTAGTCTGGTCCGAGGATATCGACTTATCCCCAGATACGCTTTATCGGCGCGGTTTACCAGCCTGACCATGCCTTGCCATCTTCACATCCACTTGTCTGGCATGCCTATCCCTCGAGTGCAGCGCGGCCACAACTGGAAACCTGCTTCTTCACGACGAGGATTTTCTGGCCTATCGGGAATGGCTATGTTATGTGTCGAAGAAGACCGGTTGTGCCTTGCATGCCGCCCGACCGCATAAGCGATAAGCGCTTCTGTGGCCTGACAATGCGACTGCCACAACCTCACCGCCAACGTCCCGGACCACACCACGGTGCTGACCTCAGAGAACAGAATCGGCGAGGCGGGGGCGAACTTTGCGATGACGATGATGGCAGCCTGCTACAATCCGAAGCGGCAGGAGTATTTCCAGAAGGCAGGAATCGTGGCCTTTTGGCGCCAGAAATGATGCCTGAAATGGGACGACACAACTGAATAACCCGCTGATTTACCGGAGAAATTCAACCGGATTCGGTCGCTGCCATCTTTGCACGGCAGTATTCACTGAAAACATCGAGCTATTCGAAATGCCCGACATCAGCCATTTTGAGAAAAACCAATGTGTTATTAAAAATATGAATCTGCTAATTCATCATAAAGTTGGTCACCCCTATTACATTGTAGCCCCAGATTACCGGGAAAACTCGATGGGCATAAGAGTACTGCATTACCTTTGCCATGCTCTCAACCTCGTCGGTCGAGACGCGTTCATTTATGGAGCCAACAAGATCAACCCAGACCTAAAGACTCCTATTCTAACTTCGGAAATCAGAGAATATCATCTTGCAACAGGAAAAGTTCCTGTTGCAGTCTATCCGGAAGTCGTCAGTGGAAACCCACTCAAATGCCAGGTCGTTTGCCGCTACATGTTAAATAAGGAAGGAGTAATCGCAGGCAATCGCATCAATGCTGAACCAGAAGATCTTTTTTTCTATTTCAGCAAGGCATTTACTCCCGAAGATGATGCAAATGTAGATCTTTTGCTAATGGAACTGACCGATCTCGACTTGTTTTTCCCTCGAGAAGACATTCCTAGAGACCGATGCCTTTTTTACACCAACCGGATTCCAATTAACCATCTCGATCTTGCACAGTTTCCTGCTGAACTAGAGGTTCTTTCTAACCTCACTCCGATTCCTTTGCCAGAGCTGGCCAAGAAATTGCAGTCTGCATACGTTATTTACTCTCAAGAGTTTTCTGGGACATGTTATCTTGCGATGCTTTCAGGCTGCCCATTGGTTATTTTACCCCCTCCTCCAGGCTATGAGAAACTAGGGTTTAATGATCAAAATCTCGCCATTTTTGAAGGCAATGGTTACACCTATTCCGACGACCCAACTGAACTCGAACGTGCACGGGAGAGTCTTCCCAGGATTCGTGAAATATGCGAAAAACTTCAATGCGACTTCTGGAGACAACTTGATGTCTTCATCGAAAAAACCCAGGCGGCGGCTCGGGGTGTGGCGGAGCGGCGGCGGTTGCCGGAATATCAGCTTCAGGAAGCGGTCAGCGCTTTTCATGGCGGCGAGATCGAGGCGGCTGCCAATGCCTTGGCGCCTTTGCTGGAGCAATTGCCGGAAAACCCCCTGCCGCCGGCTTATCTGTCCTTCATCTGTGCCGCGCAAGGTCTTTCTCAGGAAGCCGGGGAGTTCATCGAGAGGGCCATGGAAATCGCCCCGGAGCGGGCCGATCTCAAGGCGGCCCTGGGGGAGAGCTTTTTGAAGGCGGGCCAGCCCGAGCTGGCTGCCGAATACTTGCAGGAAGCCGTGCAACTGCAGCCGGACATGCTCTCGGCCTACCCGGCCCTGGCGCGGAGCCTCTATCTCACCCAACAAAGCGATATGGCGCTCGCCCTGCTGCGTGCCGCCGCCGACATAGCCTCGCCCGCCCAGGCCGACATCCAGACCACCTTGCTGGAAATTTTGGCGGAACAAGGCGACATTGCCGAGTTTTCCCAGGCTTGCCTGCGTTACTCGAAAGGCATCGCCGATGAGCTCCTGGCCGCGCGCTGCCTGGCCCATTTCGATGCCAGCGGGGAACTCGTGGTGCAGGCTCTCGGGGCGGCCCAGGCGCGCTTGGCGAGCCAACTGGATGGGGTGGAACTGCCCCCCCGCAAACCCGTCCAGGCCACCCCGCCCTGGAAGCTGGCATTCCTCACGAGCGACTTGGCTCAGGAAGAACAACGGGGGCGGCTCAAGGCCCTGCTCGAACATCTGCCCTTCGAGCAATTCGTCACCACCTTGATCATCGACGATCCCAAGGCCCAAGAGCAGCATTTCGCCCAGACCTGCTCCCTCGTGGCCGATCACACCCTGGACATCCACGGCCTGGACGACGGCCCGGCCCTGGAACGCATCAACGCCGATCCGCCCGATATCCTCATCGATCTCGATAGCTACGGCCCCACCGATCGCCTGGCCGTATTCTTGCAGACGCAAGCCGGCGTCAAACTGCTCTGGGGCGAAGCGCCGATGCCACCCCTGGCGCCGGACTGCCTGCCCCTGGTGGGGGAACTGCTCGCCGATCAGGCCACGCTCCCCGCCATCACCCTGCCGGGGCTGGGCGAGTTCTGCCAATTGCCGGACCTGCCCATCGTGGCGGCATCCTCTCCTGCCCCCACTCTGGGCTGCCTGACCCCGGTCATCAGGATCGGGCCGGAAGGCTGGCGTTTGTTCGCGGAAGTTCTCGCGGCCTACCCGGAAAGTCGCTTGCTCCTCAACCTGAAGGATCTGGGCGAGCCGGCCCAAGCCTACATTACCCGGCAGTTCACCGCCGCCGGCATTGCCGCTACGCGCCTTTGTTTCGTCCATGCCCAAAGCCTGGAAGCGCTTTGCCGATCCTGGCAGGAAGTCGATCTGGGCCTGGCCCCGCCCGTGGATGCCGGCGACGCCGCCCTGAGCTCCTGTCTGTGGATGGGCCGCCCCTTCGTTGCCCTGGCGCCCAGCCTTCCCTGGTCGCACCGCCCGGCAGCCCTGCTGCGCTCGGCCGGCGCCTCGGCCTGGATTGCCGACACCCCCGCCCGCTATGTGGAACTCGCCCGCCAGTTGCCCAAGGCCCCTGACCCCAGCCTGCGCGAGCACCTGCGTGCCGCCGGCCTCGATGATCCCGCCGCCTTCGCCCGCGGGTTTGCCACCCGCATGGCGCTTTTGATGGCGGCCACGTCGGCCCCTAGCCCCTCTCTATGAGCCCCGCCATGAACACCCGCCCCCGTTTCTCCGTCATCCTCTGCAGCATCGAGCCGCTCAAATTCGCCCGTATTCCCCCCAATAAAAAGCCTGCTCCGATGACGGTTTTCATCCGGTCAGCCCGTGCCGATTTCACCGCTTCATCTCACCGCTTCAGCGCAACAAGGTCAGCACATTCTGTGGCAAGGCATTGGCCTGGGACAGCATGGCCATACCGGCTTGCTGTAGCACCTGGGCCCGCGTCAATGCAGCGGTCTCTGCCGCAAAATCAGCATCCATGATGCGCGACCGGGAAGCAGAAAGATTCTCCACCGAAGTCTGCAAATTCTTGATGGTCGCCTCGAAACGGCTCTGGAGGGCACCGAAGTTGGCTCGCTGCCCGTTGATGGCATCGAGGGCGCTATCCACGGTGCGCAGGGCGTTGGTGGCGCCGGCAACCGTGGAAATATCGAGTTCCTGGACCTTCTTGAGGGTACTGCCCACGGTAGTGCTCACCGCTGTCGCACCGGAACCCAGCACGCCGGCGGCGAAGGCGGCGTTGGAAGAAGTGGTGATGGAGTAGGACTTGGAAGAGTCGAGGGTCACCTGCCCCCCCGCCGTGATGGTGCCGGACGTGGTAGCCGCGAGGGTTCCGGAAGTAGTCCCCGTGCCAAGCTTAATATCGGCCGTGGCAGACCCTGTCGTGGCGGCGCCGATGTTGATGGAACTGCCATCGTCCGTGGTCAGGAGAATGGCTTTTTGGTCATTACTCAGCCGGGCCGTGATGCCGGTCTTGGAACTGGCTTCGTT
>NZ_JBASOH010000090.1:0-6584 GCF_049658005.1 Azovibrio sp.
GGCCGGAGGGCGCGACTGGCCGGGCGCTTTGAGCGAAGGCCAGGTAGGCGGAGGTGGCGGGTTCCTGCATGCCCAGTCCGGGTTGGTGGCGCGGCATGGGCGGGCTGCCGTGGGAGCTGTAACGCGCCAGGCTGACCGGGGCCGGGGGGGTGGGAATGAGTGCGGCAGAGGCCGCCGGGGCGGCGCCGGTTTCCCCGGTTGCGCTATGGATGGCGGTGGCCAGGGTGCGCTGCACGCAGTGGAAGACGAACTGGTGCACGGCGCGGGCATCCCGGAAGCGCACTTCGGTCTTGGCCGGATGCACATTCACATCCACGGCGCAAGGGTCGATGGCCAGGAACAGGCACAGGCTGGGCTGGCGGCTGCCGTGCAGCACGTCCCGGTAGGCTTCGCGCAGGGCGTGGCCGATCACCTTGTCGCGCACGAAGCGGCCATTGACGAAGGTGTATTGGGCGTCCTTGGCCTGGCTGGCCCAGGTGGGGTCGATGATCAGGCCGGCGAGCGCAAGGGGGCCGGCCGCGACGTTGACGGAACGGGCCTGGCCGACGAATTCCTCACCAAGGATGGCGCGTATCCGCTGTTCCAGATTGGCCCGGGGCAGTTGCAGGCTGGTGCGGCCGTTGTGGGTCAGGGTGAAGGCCACGTCCGGATGAGCCAGGGCGATGCGCTTGAAATATTCGGCGCAATGGCTAAATTCGGTGCCTTCGGACTTGAGGAATTTGCGCCGGGCCGGGGTGTTGTAATACAGGTCGCGCATTTCCACCACGGTGCCGGCCATCAGGGCGGCAGGCTCGGGCTCGGCGCCGGATCCGGCCCCGAGTTTCCAGGCGTGGTCGCTACCCCGGGCCCGGCTGGTGAGGCTGAGGCGGGCCACGGAGGCCACCGAGGCCAGGGCTTCACCGCGAAATCCCAGGCTGGTCACGCCTTCCAGATCAGCCAGGGAGCCGATCTTGGAGGTGGCGTGGCGGGTCAGGGCCAGGGCCAGGTCTTCCCGGGCAATGCCGCAGCCGTCATCGGTGATGCGGATCAGTTTCACCCCCCCTTCTTCCAGGTGCACCTGAATCGCCGTGCTGCCGGCATCCAGGGCGTTTTCCAATAGTTCCTTCAGGACCGAGGCGGGGCGTTCCACCACTTCACCGGCGGCAATCTGGCTGATCAGCAGGTCGGGGAGCGCGTGGATGCGGGGCAGGGGGCGGGAGGGGCTTTCGGGCATGGGCAGATTATACCTTGGGGTAGAATGCTGGTTTTCATACCCGGGTCTGTCATGGAATTCATCACCCAGTTCATCGATATCGTCCTGCATCTGGACACACATCTGGCGGTCTTGATGGGGCAGTATGGCGGGTGGATCTACGCCATCCTCTTTTTCTGCATCTTTGCCGAAACGGGTTTCGTGGTGACGCCCTTCCTGCCTGGCGATTCCCTGCTGTTCGTGGCCGGTGCCCTGGCGGCCCTGGGCGGCATGGATATCTGGATTCTGGTGGGGATGCTTTCCCTGGCGGCGGTGCTGGGCAATTTGCTGAATTACCAGATTGGCCGTTATCTCGGCCCCAAGGTGTTTCAGTGGGAGAATTCCCGCCTCTTCAACAAGGCGGCGCTGCTGAAGACCCATATTTTTTATGAGCAGCATGGCGGCAAGACCCTGGTGCTGTCCCGCTTTTTGCCCTTGTTCCGTACCTTTGCGCCCTTTGTGGCGGGCATCGGCGGCATGCCTTATGGCCGGTTTGCTGTCTTTAACCTGGCCGGGGGCCTGGGCTGGGTGTTTTCCCTGTGTTTTGCCGGTTACTGGTTTGGCAACCTGCCCTGGATCCGCCAGAATCTTTCGCTGGTGATCGTCGCCATCATCGCGATTTCCCTGTTGCCGGCGCTGATTGCTTATCTGAAACACAGCAAGGCGTCATGCGGCGCGACCTGATCCATGAACCGGGCGGGCGGCATCGCCATCTGGCGGTCGAACGCGGGTTGGGCCGGGTCATCGGCCGGCTTGATTTTCTGGCCCATATTTTTCTGGCCCTTATTTTTCTGGCCCATATCGTGGCGGACGAGAATGGGCGGGCGGTGCGTCGCGCCCCCCATGCCCTGGCCGCCTCCTTTTGCTTGCCGGTGGGGTTGTTGAAATGAAGCGCATCGTCATCCTGATTTCCGGGCGTGGCAGCAATATGGAGGCCATGATCCGGGCCCGGGACCGGGGCGAGTTGCCGGGTCTGGAAATCGCCGCCGTGTTGGCCAACCGGCCTGATGCCCGGGGGCTGGAGACGGCGGCGGCGGCCGGCATCGCCACCCAGGTGCTGGATCACAAGGCCTTTGCCGACCGCGAGGCTTTCGATGCCGCCCTGGGCGAGGCCATCGACGGGTTTCAAGCCGATCTGGTGGTGCTGGCGGGCTTCATGCGCGTGCTCACCGCAGGTTTCGTGCGCCGCTTCGAGGGGCGCCTGCTCAATATCCATCCTTCCTTGCTGCCGGCCTTTCCCGGCTTGCATACCCATCAGCGGGCGCTGGACGAAGGGGTACGCATCCACGGCTGCACCGTGCATTTCGTGACCCCGGCCCTGGACCATGGCCCGGTGGTGATCCAGGCGGCTGTGCCGGTACTGGAGGGCGACGACGAAGCCGCCCTGGCGGCCCGGGTACTGGCCCAGGAGCATGTGATTTATCCCCGCGCCGTGCGCTGGTTTGTGGAAGGGCGGCTGCATCTGGAAAACGGCCGGGTGCGGGTGGATGGCCAGCAGCAGGACGGCACGCTGCAGGCCCCTCTGCTGGCCTGATGCCCCGGGTTCTGGTCGCGGCCCTGGCCGTTTCCCTGCTCTTGCACGGGGTCATCCTGTGGCTCACGGTGGCAGACCTGGCGCCTCTGATTGAGCCCAGGGCAAGTCCGCCGCTCCAGGCGACGCTGATGCCTTCCGCTGCGCTAGCCCGGAAGAAAATCCCGCCCTTGCCGGCGCCGGGCGTAGGCAAGAAGTCCAGGAACAAGGCGACTCCCTCGCGGCCAGTGCAAGCCAGCACAGCGCCGAAGGTCGTGCGCATGGAGTCGCTCCCCCAGCCCCCGCTGGTGGCGGACCCTGGGCCGGCGGGGCCGGAACAAGCCGGAACTGAAGCGGCGGGGCCGGAGCAAGCCGGAACTGAAGCGGCGGGGCCGGAGCAAGCCGGTACTGAAGCGGCGGGGCCGGAGCAAGCCGGTACTGAAGCGGCGGGGCCGGAACAAGCCGGAACTGAAGCGGCGGGGCCGGCCAACTTCCCGCCCCAGGGCGAGATCCGCTACAAGGTGTTCCGGGGCGAACGGGGCCTGGAGGTGGGGCGGGCCAGCCAGCACTGGGAAATCGCCGAGGGGCATTATGTGTTGCGGGCCTTGACCGAGACCAGCGGTCTGGCTGCCTTGATCAAGCCCATCCGTCTGGAAACCGAAAGCCGGGGCCTGGTGGATCGCCAGGGCCTGAGGCCGGAACATTTCCGGGTGCTCAGGAACGGCGTGGCCGATGGTGGAAGTGCCGATTTCGATTGGTCCGGCGGGCAGGTTAGAATCGAAGGCTTGGGTGAGCATCCTTTGGCGCCGGGCAGCCAGGATCTGCTCAGTCTGCATTACCAGCTGGCCTACCTGCCCGGCCTGGAAAACGGAGTGGCTTTCCGGGTGGTCACCGGCAAGAAGTATGAACTGTTTCATTTCGATGCCATGGGGGAGGAGATGCTGGATACACCGGCCGGCAGCTTTCGCACCTTGCATCTGCAATCCCTGGGCAGCAGCCGCACGGAACTCTGGCTGGCCCTGGACCATTTCTTGTTGCCTGTAAGAATCCGCCACACGGACAGGAAGGGAAACCTGTTCGATCAGGTGGCGGTGCAATTGAATCTGGCGGCTCCCCTTCCCGAATGATTTGTTGACTGGAAATACCATGAACCGAGCGCCGCGCCTGACACCTGCCTTGTTTGTCCATGCCGAGCGACTGCTGCTGCAGCTGTTGACCTTTGACTATCCTGCTGACGGGGTGCTGTCCCGCTATTTTCGGGAGCACCGCAACCTGGGTCAGAACGAGCGGGGGTTTCTGGCCGAATTGCTGTTTTCCATCCTGCGGCATCTGCGCAGCCTCAAGGCCCGTTGTGATGGCGAAGCCACCCAGCGGCATCTGTTGCTGGCGGCGCTGGTGATGCAGGGTTACCCGCCGCGCGAACTGGAACTGGTGGCCCGGCCAGCAGAACTGGAGTGGATGGGGCAGATCGAGGGCTTTGATGCGGCGGGCCTTGGCCCGGCCGAGCAACTGGATCTGCCGGACTGGCTGTATGAGAAGCTGGTGGCCCAATGGGGGGAAGCCGAAGTGCTGCCCCTGGTTCAGGCCCTGAACCGGCCGGCGCCGCTGGACCTGCGCGTCAATGAACTGAAGTCCAGCCGCAAGGCGGTGCTGGAGCGCCTTCAGGCAGACGGGATTGCCTGCGAGGCGGGACGTTTCTCGCCCATGGCCATCCGCCTGGCGGAGAAGCCGGCCCTGTCCCGTTATCCCCTGTTCCAGGAAGGGGTGATCGAGGTCCAGGATGAGGGCAGTCAGTTGCTGGGCTTGCTGCTGGCGCCCAGGCGGGGCGAAATGGTGGTGGATTTCTGCGCCGGGGCGGGCGGCAAGACCCTGCTCCTGGGGGCCCTGATGCGCAACACCGGGCGGCTGTATGCCTTTGATGTGTCGGAGAAGCGGCTCTCCAATCTCAAGCCGCGGCTGGCCCGTTCCGGGCTTTCGAATGTGCATCCGGTGCGCATCGAGTCGGAGCGGGACATCAAGATCAAGCGGCTGGCGGGCAAGATCGACCGGGTGCTGGTGGATGCCCCTTGTTCCGGCCTGGGCACCTTGCGCCGCAATCCCGATCTGAAATGGCGCCAGACCCCGGAGGGGGTGGCGGAACTGACCGTCAAGCAGGCTTCCATTCTCGCGGCGGCGGCGCGTCTGGTGAAACCCGGTGGGCGTCTGGTCTATGCCACCTGCAGCCTGTTGCAAGAAGAAAATGAGGCCATCGTCGCGGCCTTCCTGGCCGCCAGCCCCGAATTCAGGATCGTGCCCGTGGCCCGGGAACTGGAAGCCCTGGGCTGGCAGGCGCCAGGGGAATGCCTGCAGTTGCTGCCCCATGTGCAGGGTACGGATGGATTTTTCGCCGCCCTTCTGGAGCGTCGGCAAGGATGAGTTCGATGAAAAAAAACGAGGCGGGCCCGACCCATCTGCTGCTTGATCTCTGGCATGACCTGCAGCAGCCTGACATCTATTGGCAGTTGATCGCGTTGCTGGCCTGTCTGGGCCTGGCCTGGGGGCTGGCGGCTCTGCTGCAGCGGCGCGCTCCGGATCGCCAGGGGTTGCTGAAGGTCCTGCAGGCGCAGGCTTTCCCGCTGCTGGCGTTGGTGCTGCTGGTTGCAGAGCGGGCGGCGCTGGAGGCGTTCATGAACGTCCATGTCATCAAGGTGGCGGTGCCGCTGCTGCTTTCCCTGACGGTGGTGCGGGCGGTGCATCACATGTTGCGGCGCAGTTTCCCCAAGGCCCTCTGGCTGCATTCCGTTGGCAAGTTCTTTTCCATTCTGATCTGGGGCTGGCTGGCCCTGTATCTGACCGGAGCGTCTACGGAAATCATCGACGCCCTGGAAACCGTCAGCTTCAAGATGGGCAAGCAGGAAGTCAATCTGTGGATGATCCTGAACGGCGCGGTGGTGATGGTGCTGACCCTGCTGGCCTCGCTCTGGGCGGCGAGCCTGGTGGAGTCCCGGCTGATGGGGGCGAGCGATCTGGACTCGTCGTTACGCATCGTCCTGATACGAGTGAGCAAGGCCCTGTTCGTCATGCTGGCGGTGATGCTGAGCTTCTCCATGGTGGGCCTCGACATTACTGCCTTGTCGGTATTCACCGGGGCCCTGGGCGCGGGCCTGGGCCTGGGGCTGCAAAAGATTGCCAGCAATTATGTGGCGGGCTTCATCATCCTGCTGGACCGCTCCATCCGCCTGGGTAACCTGATCCAGATCGATGCCAATACAACGGGCGTGGTGACCGAAATCACCACGCGTTATACGGTCTTGCGCAATCTGGTCGGGGTGGAATTCATCGTCCCCAACGAGGCTTTGGTGGCCAGCATCGTCCAGAACCAGACCTTCACCGATTCCCGGGTGCGGGTGGGGACTTCGGTAGCGGTGGCTTATTCCGCCGATCTGGAAAAGGCCGTGGCCCTGTTGGAGGAGATTGCCCGGAATCACCCCCGGGTGTTGCCGGACCCGGCCCCGCTGGCGCTGGTGGTGATGTTTGCAGATAGCGGCATCAACCTTGACCTGGGGTTCTGGATCAATGATCCGGACCAGGGAACCGGGATCTTGCGCTCCGAGATCAATATGGAAATCTGGCGCCGCTTCCGTCAGGAAGGCATCGAGATTCCTTTCCCGCAACGAGAGGTGCGGCTGCTGGGTGGGGGGGCTGCAACTGCTGCCACGGTGCCGGGCCGGAATGATCCTGTTTCCGGCAGTTGATCTCAGGTCAATCTGCGCAACGCCAGACTGGCAGCCAGTTTCAACGAATGAGCAGGAGTCCCCTGATGGGTGAAGCAAAAAGACGGGAAAAAGCGGTGCTGACGCAGGC
>NZ_JBASOH010000091.1:0-2536 GCF_049658005.1 Azovibrio sp.
GGGCTGGAGGGGTCGGGGTGCCAGCCTGGGCGGCCGGGGCGGCCGGGTGCTCGGGGATGAGGGACACCATGACCGGCAGGGGCGCCGGGCGAGGCGCGGCCTCACCCCTGCCTTGCCTGAGCAGCCAGCCGGCGAGGCCAAGGTGCAGGGCCAGGGCCAGCAGCAGGGAACGGGTCGAAAACCCGGATAGGGTCAAAAATCCTGAAGGCACCGAAAGCCCGGAAGGCGCCGGCAGTTGCCTCACTGCCAACCTCCGGCCATCAGTCCCTGCAGCAGTTGGCGTAGCCCCAGGGCGGCCAAAATAGCGGCGCCGAGACAGCGCAGGCGGTGGGCGGCGGGGCCGGAGTGCCTGAGCCGGTACATGCTCAGCGGAACCGGCCGTGGTCGACCTGTTCTACCACGGCCGGGGTGACTGCATCGAAGCGCAGGGTGCGCACGCCTTTGTGCTCGTGCTCGAAAGCGGCTGCGTCCTCGCGGCTTGCCAGGGGAATGAACTCGTGGCCCATGGGGCCGGGCACGTCCGAGCCGATCACGAACCAGGCGCTCTGCGCTTCGATCTTCCCCAAGTCATAGAAGTCGGTGACGACGATGCGGGCGATGTCTTCGGGCCGGTGGCCGGGGGCGTAGCGGGGCAGGTCGTGCAGGTACTTGAACATGTCCTTGGGGCCGTCGAAATGATGGGCGTGGCCGTCCTTGTAGAGCACGGTGGCGACCCAGTTCGGGTACTTGGAGACGATCATGCCGCACACGGGGCAGAGGTCCTTGGGCCCGGGCTTGGGCACCACGACCCCCTGGGCCAGCGCCGCACTGGCGGCGACGGCGGTCCAGAGGGCCAGCAGCAGACCCCTCAGAAGGCGGGCCCCGGCGCTCATCCGTGCTGCTTTTCCATGGCGCGCTTGCGCCGCTCGGCGCGGTTCTTGCGGATCTGGGCCACATCCTTGGACATGTCCAGATAGGTGGCTTCCAGGGCTTCGTCAAACTTGGCCAGGGTGCCGCCGTACTGGGTCTGGAATTCCCGGGCGCTGGCGAGGGCGGCGAAGGAATGCTTGCTGCGCCGCGTCATGGCGTGCTTCAAGTCGGCGCCGATCAGGTAGGTGAGTTGCTCGACTTCCAGCAGGGGCCGGGGTTCGGCGCTGGCGGCATAGTCGGGGCCCCAGATGTGCTTCGGTTCCCGGTCGATGTTGAGGGAGAGGCTCAAGGCCAGGCAGTGGATGGAACAGACCCCGTCTACGAGGTCGTCGGAATACTGGACCAGCATCCGGGTCTTGTGGTGTTCCTTGCGGTCCATGCCGCAATAGGGGCACTTGCCGTATTTTTCCAGCTCGTTTTCCAGGGGCTTGGCATCGGCCGGCTTTTTCGGGATGAACTGGTTCGGGGTGCCGTCGGTGCTGCAGGTTTCGGAGGCGTGGGCGGCGCCGGCGACGAGGGCGGCGGCACCGCCGAGGAGGGAGGTTTTGAGCATGTTGCGACGATCCATTTTTGACTCCTTTTACGAGGGTTGACAACAAAACCGGGAAAGCCCGGGAACTACGAAATCAGCCGGTACATGACCAGGAAATAGCGGCTGCCCTGCCACAGGGTGGCGAGCCCCAGGGCGATCACGGTGAAGGCGGCGGCCTGCAGCAGCCGCTTGCGGGCCCGCACCCCGAGCCGGCCGAACAGCCAGGAGGCAAAGCTCATGGCAGGCAGGGTGCCAAGGCCGAACGCCAACAACAGCAGGGCGCCGGCGCCGGGCGTCGGCGCGGTGGTGGCCTGCACCGCCATGGCCAGGGTCATGGAACAGGGCATCAGGCCGTTTATGGCACCGCCGATCGCAGCGCCCAGCAGGGGGCCGCGCCGGCTGGCCTGGCCGAACTGGCGGCGCAGCCAGGCCAAGGGGGCAAAGCCCAGGGTGTTGCGCCAGGGGGAGAGACCGAGCAGGTCGAGGCCGAGGAGGATCACCGCGAGGCCGGCGAGGATCTGCAGCACGCCCTGCGCCAGGCCGATGCCGCCGGTGCCGACCAGCACGGCGCCGAACAGGGCGGCAGCCAGGCCGATCAGGGTGTAGCTGCCGAGCCGGGCCCCGTGGTAGGCGAGGTGGGGCGCGAGGCCGCGCGCCTGGGTACGCAGGAAGAAGGCCGAGACCAGGCCGCCGCACATGCCCAGGCAGTGGCCGCTACCCAAGAGGCCGGTGAGAAAGGCGGCCCCATAAGTGAGGCCGGCGGCGGGGTCGAGGCCGTTCATCGTTTCAGGCGCAAAGAGTTGCCGAGTACCGAAACCGAGGACAGGGCCATGGCGGCCGAGGCGATCATCGGGGTCAGGCGGCCGGCGGCGGCGATGGGGATGGCCACGGTGTTGTAGCCCAGGGCCCAGAACAGGTTCTGGCGGATGACGCGCAGGGTGCGCCGGGAAAGTTCGATGCCGGCCGCCACCCGGGCGATGTCGCCACCCACGAGGACGATGTCGGCCGCTTCCTGGGCAATGTCGGTAGCGCCGCCCACGGCAAAGCCGACGTCGGCGGCGGCCAGGGCCGGCGCGTCGTTGATGCCGTCGCCGA
>NZ_JBASOH010000092.1:0-17810 GCF_049658005.1 Azovibrio sp.
CCTTGGCACCGGCGGCATGATCACCAAGGTGCTGGCCGCCAAGCGGGCCGCCCGCAGCGGTGCCCACACGGTGATCGCCAGCGGCCGGGAGGCAGACGTGATCGAGCGCCTGGCCGCGGGGGAAGCCATCGGCACCCTGCTCCTCTCCCGCACCGAACCCCTGGCCGCCAAGAAGCAATGGCTCGCCGACCACCTGCAGACCGCCGGCCAGCTCTATCTCGATCCAGGCGCGGTCAAGGCCCTGCAGACCGGCAAAAGCCTGCTGCCGATCGGCGTCCTCTCGGTGATCGGCGAATTCGAGCGGGGCGCGGCGGTGGCCTGCATCGCCCCGGATGGCCGGGAAGTGGCGCGCGGCCTTGCCAATTACGGCAGTTCCGATGCCCGCCGCATCGCCCGCCACCCCTCCCAGGAGATCGAATCCCTGCTCGGCTATGTAGATGAGCCGGAGATGATCCATCGCGACAACCTGATCCTGCTGGCCTGAACGGTTTTTTGCCCACGCATTTGCCACGCCTTTGCCACGTTTTTTGCCACGTTTTTTGCCACGTTTTTTGCCACGCTTTTTGCCCACGCCTTTTACCCTGCCTTTACCCCTACCCGGCCTCCCACCCATGCCTCCCATCGCCATCATCGGCTGCGGCCCCGCCGGGCTGATGGCCGCCGAAGTGCTCGCTGGCCGGGGCTACCCGGTACATTGCTTCGACGCCATGCCCAGCGCCGGGCGCAAGTTCCTGATGGCCGGCAAGAGCGGACTCAACCTCACTCACAGCGAGCCCTTTCCCGATTTCATCCGCCGCTATGGCAGCGCCTCCTCGCGCCTCGAAGCCGCCCTGGCCGCCCTGCCGCCCGAGGCCCTGCGCGCCTGGGCCGCAACACTGGGCATTCCCACCTTCATCGGTAGCTCCGGCCGGATCTTCCCCGAAGGCATGAAGGCCGCCCCCCTGCTGCGCGCCTGGCTGCACCGGCTGCGCCAGCAGGGAGTGCGTTTTCACATGCGGCACCGCTGGAACGGCTGGCAGGGGCAGGCGCTTTGCTTCGACACCCCGGCCGGCCCCCTCAGCTTCACCCCTGCCGCCACCCTGCTCGCCCTGGGCGGTGCCAGCTGGCCGCGCCTGGGCTCCGACGGCCGCTGGGCGCCCCTGCTGGCCGAGCGGGGCATCGCCCTTGCGCCCTTGCGCCCGGCCAACTGCGGTTTCATCGTGCCCTGGCGCGAACATTTCCGGGAGCGTTTTGCCGGCGCGCCGGTGAAGAACGTCTGCGCCGGCGCCCCGGGCTTTGCCCCGCGCCGGGGAGAATTCGTCATCAGCCGCGAGGGGGTCGAAGGCAGCCTGATCTACGCCCTTGCGGCTCCGCTCCGGGATGCCCTGGCACAGGATGGCGAAGCCGCCATCAGCCTCGACCTGGCCCCGGACAAAAGCCTGCAAGCCCTGCAAGCCGCGCTCAGCCGCCCCCGCGGCCGCGATTCGCTCGCCAACCACCTGCGCCGCCAGGGCGGCCTCACCGGCGTCAAGGCCGCCCTGCTGCGCGAATGCCTGCCCCCCCAGAGCCTTGCCGACCCGGCCCGGCTCGCAGCCGCGATCAAGGCCCTGCCCCTGCCGGTCGTCGCCCCCGCGCCCCTGGAAGAAGCAATCAGCACCGCCGGCGGCGTCGCCCTATCGGAATTGGATGAGGATTTCATGCTGCGCCGCCAGCCCGGCCTCTTTTGCGCCGGGGAGATGCTGGACTGGGAAGCCCCCACGGGCGGCTACCTGCTCACCGCCTGCCTGGCGACCGGCCACCAAGCCGGCCTCGGCATCGCCCGCTGGCTGGCGCAAGCCACCCCCACCCGGAACTGAGCGGGGGTGGCACAAAGCCCATGAGACCGGGAGGCGGCCAAGCCAAGAGCAGGCGCAGGCCAACGACACGGTGGATGCGTTCGCCAACGGTGCCTACGAGACCAAGCTCAACCACGCCGTGGTGGATGCCTTGGACAACCACAGCGCCATGGCCGACCCGGCGTTACGACATGAGAAGGTGTTCGAGGGACTGGCGAATCAGCTGGTGGAAGCGGTGTATCGGCAGTTGCGTGGGAAGAAAGACAGTGCAGAAACGCAGCAGGCGCGATAACATGAATCATGCCTGAGACGAAGCTCTACGACGAATCCCACAAGATTTCTGACAAACGTGGAAACGGGAGCCTACGGCGAGAAGTGTGGGTTGATCATCACGGCAGGGTTGCGCGCTACAACCTTGCCTACATCAATCATGACCTCCATGCAGGAGACAACGGGCGGGTGGTTGGCTATGACAACGCCCATGGCTACCACCATCGGCACTACTTTGGCGTTGTTGAACCCATCGACTTCGTTGGTTTCGAGGACGTTGAAGAGAGATTTGAACAGGATTGGACAGCACTGAAAGGCCGCAAATGACCAAGCTCACCATCAAGACAGGTACGGAAAAGGACTTCTTTGCGCGAGGCCGTCGATTGGCCAAGGCGGCAGACCGTGGCGAGCCCATTCCCGAAGAACGCATCATCAGCTTTGAAGACCCCGCCGACGTGATGAAGCTCATTACGGTTACTCGCTTGGCGTTGTTTCGTGCGGTCAAGGAAGCGCCGGGGTCGATTACGGACATCGCCACGCGGCTGCACCGAGACCGCAGCGCGGTTAAGCGCGACCTCGACGAATTGGCACAAGTTGGGTTGGTTACGATTGTGGAAAAGACCCTCCCAGGGCATGGGCGCATGAAAGAGGTGCGAGCCACTGCGACCCGATTCCAGCTTACGGCAGAAGTTGCATAGACATAATCCTTTTATGTGGAAAGCGCTTGGCCGTGAGCACCAGGGCCTCCGCACTCGAACATCTTATTGGGGTAAGTCTCAGGAAACGGGCTCGTAATTCATCATCCCAGTCGGCGCGTTTGCGCTTGAGTCGCAGGCTGGATTTGGCGGTATCCGTGGTATCCAGTCTATCCATGCCGAAGAGGCCGGGAACGATTTTCCGGGGCGTTGTCCTTGCGGACGGTACTGGCATCTTCCTTCAGGGTGGCATCGAGCACCCAATGCAGCTGATTTCAGCTGATTTTCGATGCCCCAGTGCGAATGCACGGCTTCAGCCACTTCGGCCGGTGCGAGGTGACTCAGCGCCAGACCGAGGCGAGGCTCAAACGCGCTCACCCTGTGGATGGCCGTCTCACCGCCGCTGCCCGAACTGCGTCCCGTTGCTCGGCTTACGCGGATCCTCCACCTCCATCAGCATCGCCTTCAAAGCACTTGCCCAGATCGCTTTTTATCGCCCAAAGGATGAGAGTAGGCGGTATTTCCTCCGTGTTTACAAGTGCTTGCTGTAAGTCACCGAGGGGTAACGATTTTTGCGCGGCAGAATGCTCGAGGGATATATTCCGTTCGAATGCGAAGGCCCTGGAGCGGGGGCGGGAGTGCGCCGTCGACCTCGACAGCAGACACTGCCGCGCACTTTGCCGAGCGCCCGCAAATACGCTGCCGCTCCAGCTTGACAGTTGGGGGGGAGGACTTGATATGCTCAACGAGCATGAAAACTCCAGGAAGGTAATTCAGGGAGTCGCCATGGAGGCAAGCCCCGGGTCCTTTGCCATGAGTCCTTTGCCATGAGACTCGGGACTTGTCTCCCTTTTTAATGAACATTGGCTATCAGACCATGACATCAGAGCAGGGTCTGCAAGGGGAAGTTGGGATGCAAAGCTTTATGAGGTTCGAAAACAAGGTTGTCGTCATTACTGGCGCCGGTAGCGGGATTGGCGCTGCCGCAGCACGTCGCTTTGCATCGGAAGGGGCGATCGTCGTCCTGGCCGACTGGGACAAGACGGCCGCCGAAAAAGTGGCTTCCTCCCTGCCGGAGAAGCGGACACTGGTCATCGGCGTCGATGTCTCTGACGTGACGTCGGTCAGGGCGATGTTCGACCGCGTTGTGGAACAGTTCGGCAAAGTCGATGTGCTCATCAACAATGCCGGCGTGCATGCGACCGGCAGCGTCCTCGACTCCAGCCTGGAAGACTGGGAGCGGATCTCCGCCATTGATATCAACGGGGTAGTGTATTGCTCGAAATTCGCTCTTCCGCACCTGCTCAAGAGCAAAGGCTGCATCGTCAATACCGCTTCTGTATCGGGTCTCGGCGGCGACTGGGGAGCTGCATATTACTGCGCTGCGAAAGGTGCCGTATCCAACCTGACACGCGCGATGGCACTCGACCACGGCGGAGCCGGGGTGCGGGTCAATGCCGTTTGTCCGAGCCTGGTAAAGACCAACATGACCGCCAACTTCCCGGAAGCGGTGAACCAGAAATTCAATGAACGCATCCCGCTCGGTAGAGCTGCAGAGCCTGAAGAGGTCGCTGCGGTCATGGCCTTTCTTGCCAGCGAAGATGCCAGTTTTGTCAATGGTGTCAATATTCCCGTCGATGGTGGCGTGACCGCCTCGGACGGTCAGCCTAAAATCGCCTGATCCGCTTGACGACATAAAAGCCGGCGCATGCCCTGATCCCGCGGCGGACGCGCTTTTCCGACCTGGCGGCGGCCCTGCGCCACCGGTCTGCCTTGTCCGGTGGCAGCCGGCTACAGGGCAGTCTGAATTGCCTTGACCGCCATCAGGCCCACGATCAGGCCCACGATCAGGCCCGCCATCAGGCGGGTTGGGCCGGGCCGGGCCTGGCCGCTGGAGCAGGGCCTCTGCGGCAAGCTGCAACCCGGGAACGGGCTTTGCTGTCTCATGCGGTATCGCGGTACCCTGCGCAACCCCCATCGAGAAAGCCTGCCGTGCCGGAAAACATTCCGTTCATCCAGAGCTACCACGCTCGCACCCGCCACCACTTTGAAGCTTATGCCGCGGGCCCCGGGCAACTGGATTGGGATGCCCAGCCGGCCCCTTTCCGCCACTTTCATGGCGCCCCCTGCCTGTCCCTGCCGCTGAGCGCCGATCAGTTCGAACGTCCCTGGCATGATCCAGCCCCCACGGCTGCCGTGCCCGCCGGCCTGGACAGCATCGGCGCCGTGCTGGAGCTTTCCTTCGGCCTCTCGGCCTGGAAAAGCTGGGGCCCCAGCCGCTGGGCCCTGCGCTGCAATCCCTCTTCGGGCAATCTGCACCCCACGGAAAGTTATCTGCTCTGCCGGGGCATTCCTGGCCTGGCCGATGGGGTGCACCACTACGACCCGCTCCAGCACCAGCTGGAAAGCCGGGCTCTGCTGAACCCCGGCGGCAGCCCCTGCCTGCTGCTGGGTCTGAGTTCCATCATGTGGCGGGAGGCCTGGAAATACGGGGAGCGGGCCTTCCGCTACTGCCAGCTCGATCTGGGCCACGCCCTGGGCGCCATCGCCTATGCCGCCCAGCTGCTGGGCTGGCAGGCCCGGCCTCTGGCCCTGGGCAGCGAGCGTCTGGCAAAGTTGCTGGGCCTCAACCGGAGCGAAGACTTTCCCTCCACCCCCTATCCGTTCACGGAAGCCGAGGAGCCGGAAATCCTGCTGGCCCTCCAGGCCCCGGGATTACCGCCCCCCAGCCCCGGACAGTTGCAGGCACTGGAGGCAGAACTGCAAGCTGCCTCGTGGCAGGGCCAGGCCAGCCTCATCGACCCCGATCCCGGCTATCGCTGGCCCCTGATCGACCAGGCCGCCCAGGCCAGCCGCCTGCCCGATGACTGGCTGGCCAGTCTGCCGGCCTCGCATCCAGACCCCCTGCCCCCCTTGCCGGCCCCGGACCCCGACGCTGCCAACACCCCGGGCCACGCGGCCCTGATTCGCCAGCGGCGCAGCGGCCAGCGTTACAACCCGCGCATCCCTTTGGCCAAGGACGCTTTTTACCGGATGCTCGATGCCCTGCTGCCCCGGCCGGAAACGGCACCCTGGCCGGTCCTGCCGAGCGCCGCCCGGGTGCACCTGCTCTTGTTCGTGGAACGGGTGGAGGGCCTGCCCCCCGGCCTCTATCTGCTGCCCCGCAGCCCGGCTGGGGCCGAAGCCCTGCGGCGCGACATCGCCCCGGACGATGGCCGTTTCACCGGCCAGGCCGCCGTGGCCAGGCATGACCCGGATTGCCCGCCCCACCTGGGCCTGATCTGCCTCGCCCCCCTCGAACTGTCCGAGTTGCAGCGGCTGGCCCGGGCTCTCTCCTGCCATCAGGACATCGCCGCCACCGGGGCCTTCACCCTGGGTTTCCTGGCCCGGATGGAGGAGGCCCTGGCCCTGGGCGCCGACCATTACCGCCACCTGCTGCGCGAAGCCGGGCTGCTGGGGCAAATTCTTTATCTGGAGGCAGAAGCCGCCGGGGTGCGGGGCACCGGCATCGGCTGCTTTTTCGATACGGCGGTGACCCGGGTGCTGGGCATAGAAGAAAGCGGCTGGCAAAGCCTCTACCACTTCACCGTGGGCCATCTTGTGCCGGACAGCCGCATCGAAACCGGCCCGCCCTACCCGGACCGGAGCCCCTGAAACCCGGCCTGGCCCGCAATTTGCGTATTTGCGTATTTGCGTATTTGCGTATTTGCGTATTGCCTCGCCTTACCCTCCCCTTACCCTCGCCAGGAGCAAAGCCCATGACCCCCATCCCCGCCACCGTTCCGGACAAATTCGGCCAGCCCGTCGGCCCTGGCGATCAGGTCCGCATCCTCGGTATCAGTCCCGACCCGGACATGGACGAGGAAGACCTGGAGTTATTCCTGGAAATGGTGGGCTCCATCTGCGAAGTGGAACGGGTGGATGAGGCTGGCTACGCCTGGGTCACCCTCTGGTGGGCCACTTCGGAAGGCTCCATCACCACCACCACGGCCCTGAACACCCAGGAGATGCAGAAGGTGCCCCGCTACTGAAACCTGTCGGCTTGTCGACAAGCTGACAGGAAACCCGGCCCCCAACCCTGCCCAAACCCGGCCCAAACTCAACCCAAATCAACCCCAGACGCGCTGGGCACCCACCGTCATGAGGCCGAGCCAGGTCAGGGTGAGGGAACCCCCAAGGTGCAGCAACATCAGGGCAAAGGCCCAGCCGGCTTGCCCGGCCAGCAGGCGTTCCACGGTTTCGGCGGAAAAGCTGGAAAAGGTGGTGAGCCCGCCCAGAAAGCCGGTGATGGCAAACAGCTTGAGCGCCGGAGAAATATCCGTGTGCAGGTGGAACAGCCCCACCGCCACTCCCACCAGGTAGCCGCCGATCAGATTGGTCGCCAGCGTGCCCAGCGGAATACTCGGCAACCAGGGGTTCAGCGCCATGCCCAGCAGCCAGCGGCACCAGGCCCCCAGGGCGGCGCCCAGGCCAATGGCAGCGAAATTGACTCCATTCATCTAGAAACTCCCGAAGTATCCTGGCATTTTAGCGGCGATTTCCCGAGCCCAGGACCCGCAACCGGCTTCCAGCCGCTAAAATGGCGGCCGATAGCATCAATCTCCCAGGCAAATCGTGAGTAAATCCAACCCCACCCCCGTGGCGCCCGCCGCCAATTTCATCCGCAACATCGTCGAAGCCGACCTGGCCGCCGGCAAGTACGCCCTGCGCCGCTGGGCCGGCCGGCCCGGCCTGGCTGAAGCCCATGCCCAGGCCCCCCTGGACCCGGCCAGGATCCGCACCCGCTTCCCGCCCGAGCCCAACGGCTACCTGCACTTTGGCCACGCCAAGTCGATCTGCCTCAACTTCGGCCTGGCGCGGGACTTCGGCGGCCGCTGCCATCTGCGCTTCGACGACACCAACCCGGAAAAGGAAGAGCAGGAGTACGTGGATTCCATCGTGGACGCCGTCAAGTGGCTGGGTTTCGACTGGCAGGACGAGCAGGAGAACAACCTCTACTACGCCTCCAACTATTTCCCCTGGATGCTCCAGTGCGCCGAGTATCTGATCGCCGCCGGCCATGCCTACGTCGATAGCCAGAGCGCCGAGGAAATGCGCGCCAACCGGGGCACCCTGACCGAAAAGGGCAAGGACAGCCCGTTCCGCAACCGGAGCATCGCCGAGAATCAGGACTTGTTCAAGCGCATGCAGGCCGGTGAATTCGCCGACGGCACCCACGTCCTGCGGGCCAAAATCGACATGGCCTCGCCCAACATCAACCTGCGCGACCCGGCCATCTACCGCATCCGCCACGCCACCCACCACAACACCGGCGACCAGTACTGCGTGTACCCCATGTACACCTTCGCCCATCCCATCGAAGATGCCCTGGAGAACATCACACACTCCATCTGCACCCTGGAATTCGAGGACCAGCGCCCCTTCTATGACTGGCTGCTGGAGCGCCTGGCCGAGGGTGGCCTGCTGCAGCGGCCGCTGCCGCAACAATACGAGTTCTCCCGCCTCAACCTGACCTACGTCGTGCTCTCCAAACGCAAGCTGATTCAACTGGTGGAAGAACGGCATGTCGCCGGCTGGGACGACCCGCGCATGCCCACCCTGGTCGGCGCCCGGCGCCGGGGTTACACGCCCCAGGGTTTCCAGTTGCTGATGGACCGGGTCGGTGTTTCCAAGAACGACGCCCTGATCGATTACAGCCTGCTGGAAGACTGCATGCGGGAGACCATGAACGAGCAGGACGAACGCCGCATCGCCGTGCTGGACCCGCTGAAGCTGGTCATCACCAATTACCCGGAAGGCCAGAGCGAACTCTGCCAGGCGCCCAACCACCCCCTCAAGCCGGAACTGGGCAAGCGGGACATGCCTTTCAGCCGGGAACTGTGGATCGAGCGGGAAGACTTCATGGAAGCGCCCAGCAAGGGCTACCACCGCCTCTACCCGGGCAACATGGCCCGCCTGCGCTACGGTTATGTGGTGAAGTGCACCGGCTGCGAGAAAGACGATAGCGGCAAGATCACCGCGGTTCTCTGCGAATACCTGCCGGAGACCAGATCCGGCACCCCGGGGGCCGACAGCGTCAAGGTCAAGGGCAACCTGCACTGGGTTTGCGCCGCCCACGCCTGCACCGCCGAGGTCCGGCTCTACGACCGGCTGTTCAAGACCCCCTCGCCGGGCGCTGGCGATACGGACTTCCTGACCGAACTGAATCCGGATTCCTGCCGCCGCATCACCGCCCAGCTGGAAGCCTGCCTGAAAGAGGCCCGGCCCGGACAGCGCTTCCAGTTCGAACGGCACGGCTATTTCGTGGCTGACCCGATCGACAGCAAGGCTGGCGCGCCGGTCTTCAACCGGGCCGTGACCCTGAAGGACTCCTGGGGCAAGACTGGCGGCTAGTGCCGCCGCATGAATCGACAAAGGGACCCGCGGGTCCCTTTGTTCTGACTTTGTTCTGACCGCATCAAGCGGCGATCAATCACTCACCCCGCGGTTCGCGCTTCTTGAAGGGCTTGCCGGCACCTGCCCCGGGAGCGCCAGCAGGACGATCGCCCTTCCAGGCCGGCTTGTTGCCATAGGGGCGGTCCCCCGAGGAACGGTCGGAGAAGCGCTCGCCGTAGGGCTTGCCGGTATGGGGCTTGCCCGGACCCTTGCGAGGCGGACGGCTGTCACCGGCCGGCGGCGCACTGCCATCTTCCCGGGCGATGTTCAACTGACGGCGACGCACCCAGGCGCTGCGCAGGATGTTGAGGGTTTCCCGATCCAGATCGTCGGGCAGATCGACGATGCTGTAGTCATCGAACAAGTCGATGCGGCCGATCAGACGGCTGGGCAGATTGGCTTCGTTGGCGATGGCGCCGACGATGTCCTTGGGCGAGGCGCCCTGGTTCTTGCCCACTTCGATGCGATAACGCACCATCACCACGGCATTGCCGCGATCATCTTCGCCCACCTCACCGGCGAACACGGGGCGCTCGCGCCGGGGCGGGCGCTCTTCGTTACCGGATTCCCGCTCGCGGCGCGGCGGACGCTCGGAACGCTCACCGCGTTCAGGGCGTTCAGCACGATCCGCGCGGGGCGGACGTTCAGTGAATTCGCGGACCTGGCGCAGGGGCTTCTCTTCCATGCGCAAGGGCCTATCCTTCTGGGCCATGAAGGCCAGTGCGGCGGCCACCCGTTCCGGCGAGGCTTCCTGCTCGGCCGCCAGATCGGCAACCAGATTCTCGAAGAAATCCAGATCTTCGGCGGTGAGCGTCTCGGCCACCCGTTCCTTGAACAGGGAAACCCGCTTGTCGGTCACCGCCTGGTGCGTCGGCAACACCAGATGCTCGATCGGCTGGCGGGTCACCCGTTCGATGGTGCGCAGCATGCGCATTTCCCGGGGCGCCACAAACAGGATGGCGGTGCCGGTACGGCCGGCCCGGCCGGTGCGGCCGATGCGGTGCACATAAGCTTCGGCATCGTAGGGGATGTCGTAGTTGATCACATGGCTGACGCGGGGCACGTCGATCCCGCGGGCCGCCACATCGGTGGCGATGATGATGTCCAGGCTGCCGGACTTGAGCTGCTCGATGGCACGCTCCCGGGCCTGCTGGTTCATGTCGCCATTCAGGGCGGCGGCGGAATAGCCCCGGGCTTCCAGCTTCTGGGCCAGTTCTTCGGTGGCCAGCTTGGTGCGCACGAAGATGATGGCGGCGTCCAGCCCCTCTTCCACTTCCAGGATGCGGGTCAGGGCATCCAGCTTGTGCATGCCGGATACCTGCCAGTAGCACTGGCGGATGGCTGCCACGGTCTGGGTCGCCGACTTGATCTTCACTTCCCGGGGGTCGCGCAGGTAGTTCTGGGCGACCCGGCGGATGGCGTCCGGCATGGTCGCGGAGAACAGGGCGGTCTGACGCTCGGCGGGGGTGTGCTTGAGAATCCATTCCACGTCGTCGATGAAGCCCATGCGCAGCATTTCGTCGGCTTCATCCAGCACCAGGGTCTTGAGGCCGGAAAGGGACAGGCTGTTGCGTTCCAGATGGTCCATGATGCGGCCGGGCGTACCGACGATCACATGGGCGCCCCGGGCCAGCTGCTTGAGCTGGATGCCGTAGCTCTGGCCGCCGTAAATGGGCAGCACATGGAAACCGGGAATGTGCTTGGCATAGCGCACAAAGGCTTCGGCGACCTGGATGGCCAGTTCCCGGGTGGGGGTCAGGACCAGGGCTTGCGGCGTGGCATTGCCCAGATCCAGGCGATTCAGGATGGGAATCGCAAAGGCAGCCGTCTTGCCGGTGCCGGTCTGGGCCATGCCGATCAGATCCTTTCCTTCCTGCAATACGGGGATACACTGGGCCTGGATCGGGGAAGGGGTTTCATAACCCACATCCAGCAAGGCTTTCAGTACGGCTTCGGACAAGCCCAACTGGGCAAAGGATTCAACAGTTTCAGACATTGCTTCAGACATGACTACTCCCAACGACCCCCTTTGCGGCGGTCCTCTCACATGGCGGCCAAACACATTGCCGCAAAAACCGGAAAAAAGCCCTTAACCCAGGAATGAACCCACGCACCGAAGGCTTCTCCGGCGACTCGAAGGGCGACATTCTCCACAAAAATCCGATAAAAATCAAATAAAAAGCAAATCGCAACGGCCGATCGCAGCGCTCAGGCCGGCGGCTTTCCGGCCAGCGCCTGCAGCAGGCGCTCATGAATTCCGCCGAAACCGCCATTACTCATGACGAGCACATGGTCGCCGGGACGGGCCTCGGCCACCACCTGGCTGACCAGATTCGCCAGGTCATCCTCCACCCCGGCCAGCGCCCCCAAGGGCGCCAGGGCCCCAGCCGCATCCCAGCCCAGCTGGGCGCCATAGCAATAGACCCGGTCGGCCTGTTTCAGACTGGCGGCCAGCCGGTCCTTCATCACCCCCAGCTTCATGGTGTTGGAACGAGGTTCCAGCACGGCCAGGATGCGCGCCGCCCCCACCTTGCGGCGCAACCCGGCCAGGGTGGTCTCGATCGCGGTCGGATGGTGGGCAAAGTCGTCGTACACCGTCACCCCCGCCACCTGGCCACGCACCTCCAGGCGCCGCTTGACGCTCTGGAACCGGGACAGGGAATCCAGCCCCTGCGTCAGCGGTACCCCCACATGCCGCGCCGCCAGCAGGGCGGCGCAGGCATTGGCCCGGTTGTGCCCGCCGGCCAGGGCCCAGACCGTGCGGGCGATTTCGCCTCCGGGGCCATGCAGGACCAGGGAACCATCCGCGTCATCCCCCTCGATCCGGTATCCATCCGGGGCGTTGAAGCGCTGCACTGGCGTCCAGCACCCCCGGGCCAGCACCCGCTCCAGGCTGGCCTCGGCGCCATTGGCCACGATCAGGCCGGCGGCCGGCAGGGTGCGCACCAGATGATGGAACTGGGTCTCGATCGCCGCCAGATCGGCGAAAATATCGGCATGATCAAACTCCAGGTTGTTCAGGATCAGGGTCCGGGGGCGGTAGTGGATGAACTTCGAGCGCTTGTCGCAGAAGGCCGTGTCATATTCATCGGCCTCGATGACGAAGAAAGGGGTGCCTCCCAGGCGGGCGGAGACCTCGAAGTTCAAGGGCACCCCGCCAATCAGGAAACCCGGAGCCATCCCGGCATCCTCGAGAATCCAGGCCAGCATGGAGGCCGTGGTGGTCTTGCCATGGGTGCCCGCCACCCCCAGCACCCAACGCCCCTGCAACACATGGTCGGCCAGCCACTGGGGGCCGGAAACATAGGGCAGGCCCTGGTCGAGAATCGCCTCCAGCAGGGGATTGCCCCGGGAAATGGCATTGCCCACCACGAACAGGTCCGGCTTCAGGGCCAGCTGCGCGGGGTCGTAACCCTGGGCCAGCTCGATGCCGGTGGCCTGCAGCTGCTCACTCATGGGCGGGTACACATTGGCATCGCAGCCCGTGACCCGGTGCCCGGCAGCCCGGGCCAGCTGGGCGACGCCCCCCATGAAAGTGCCACAGATGCCGAGGATGTGAATGTGCATGACAGGTTTTCCGCAGAGAACGGTTAGAATCGGGGCGCAATCTTACTTGATCTCACCCTCTTCGAGGCTTCCATGGCCCGCCACGAACGCCCCCGAGCGCACCACTCCAGCATTTCCCGCACCCAGATCGCCAGCACCGCCGCCCGGCTCATGGCCCAGGACGGCATTACCGATGTCGGCCAGGCCAAGAAGAAAGCGGCCCGGCAACTCGGCCTGCCTGAATCCATTCCCCTACCCGACAACAGCGAAGTAGAAGCCGAACTACGGCTCTATCAGGCTCTCTACCAGAGCGGCACCCACCCCGCCCAGGTACGCCGGTTGCGCGCAGAAGCCAGCCGGATCATGGATTTTCTTGCTGAATTCCGCCCCTATCTCACCGGCTCGGTGCTGGACGGCACGGCGAGCGCCTTTTCCACCATCGACCTGATGCTGTTCGCCGACAGCGCCAAGGAAGTGGAAATCTTCCTGCTCAATCAAGGCATCGATTTTGACCATGCCGAACCCCGCAACGACAAGGCGGAAGCCGTACTGCAGCTTTCCACCCCCCAGGCCGAATTCAACCTGATCATCTTTCCCCAGCAACTCGAACGCCATACCTTCCGCCACCGCGACGGCCGTCCGAGGGAACGGATCCGGCTGGACGCCCTGAATCGCCTGCTGGAGAGCGACGCATGAAGCGCATCAAGATTCTGGCCATCCTGATCCTGGCAGCGCTGGCCCTGTTTGCCGGGATGCAGTTTCCGGTCCACCCGCCGCCGGTCCACCCGACCCCTCCCGAGGCCGGTGAAGCCGCGGCCCGGCAACAACTGCTAGGCCTGAAACTGCCCGACCCCCGGGGCCAGGAAGTCAAGCTGGAGCAGTGGCAGGGCAAGACCCTGGTGGTGAATTTCTGGGCTACCTGGTGCCCTCCCTGCCAGAAAGAAATGCCCGTCTTCTCCCGCCTGCAGCAGGCCTGGAGGGAGCGGGGCGTACAATTCATCGGCATTGCGGTCGATTCAGCCGGGAATGTCGAGCGCTTTGCCGACAAGACGCCGGTTGCCTATCCGCTTCTGGTGGGCGGCACCGAAGTGATGCGCCTGTCCAAGGACCTGGGCAACCCATCCCTGGGCCTGCCCTTCACCCTGATCATCAAGGCCGACGGCCAGATCCACGCCCGCAAGCTGGGCGGCATCGAGGAAAATGAGATGGATACCCTCCTCCAGGGGGCCACGGCAAGCCCGGTCCCGAAGCAGAATCACTAGACAATTTGCTGCCAATTACGGCAAACTCGCCGCCATGACGAAGCCAAAATCCGCTTCCAGGACCACCGGAAAGCCCCGCCTGCTGGTGCTGCACGGCCCCAATCTCAATCTTCTGGGCACCCGCGAACCCCAGCATTACGGCTCGCTTACCCTGGAAGACATCAACCTGGCTCTGGCACGCCGGGCCGCCGCCGCCGACGTGGATCTGGAAAGTTTCCAGACCAACCACGAAGGGGCGCTGATCGAGCGCATCCACGCGGCCCGCTCGCAGGATGTGCGCTACATCATCATCAACCCCGCCGCCTGGACCCATACCAGCGTCGCCATCCGCGATGCCCTGGCGGGCGTGGCCATTCCCTTCATCGAGGTCCATCTTTCGAATGTGCATGCCCGGGAACCCTTCCGGCAGCATTCCTTTTTTTCGGATCTGGCCATCGGCGTCATTTCTGGACTGGGGCACGAAAGCTATTACCTCGCCCTCGAATTCCTTCTCAATAAATTCAATACGGATTGAGCCGGGTTTTCCCCTGCCTTTCCTGTTCACGGACTCCGGGAGATCCTCATGGACCTGCGTAAACTCAAGAAACTGATTGATCTGGTGCAAGAATCCGGCATTTCCGAGCTGGAAGTCACCGAAGGCGAAGAAAAGGTGCGGATCGCCAAATTTGCCCCAGCCGGCGCCGCTGCGCCCTATCCGCAATATCAACTCCCCATGGCCGCCCCCGTCGGCATCCCGGCCGCCCCCAGCAGCGTCAACCTGGATGACGAGGACGACCTGCCCGAAGGGCACGAAGTGAAGTCTCCGATGGTGGGCACCTTCTACCGCTCCCCCTCCCCTGGCGCCAATGCCTTCGTGGAAGTCGGCCAGACCGTGAAGGAAGGCGATACCCTGTGCATCATCGAGGCCATGAAGCTCCTGAACGAGATCGAGGCCGACGCCTCCGGCGTCATCAAGGCCATCCTGCTGGAAAACGGCCAGCCGGTGGAATTCGGCGAACCTCTGTTCATCATCGGCTAAGTGGTGGCGAACATGTTTGAAAAAATACGGATCGCCAGCCGCGGCGACCAGGCGCCGCAAGGCGCCGCAGCGGCGAAGCCAGATTGCCCGGCAGCCGCAGGCTGCAAGGGCGATTTCACCGCGGGAGAAAGAAATGTTTGAAAAAATACTGATCGCCAACCGCGGCGAAATCGCCCTCCGGGTACAAAGGGCCTGCCGGGAACTGGGCATCAAGACCGTGGTGGTGCACTCCGAAGCGGACCGGGAGGCGAAGTACGTCAAACTCGCCGATGAATCCGTCTGTATCGGCCCCGCCCCCTCGGCCCTGAGCTACCTGAATGTACCCGCCATCATTTCCGCCGCGGAAGTGACCGACGCCCAGGCCATCCACCCCGGCTACGGTTTCCTCTCCGAGAACGCGGATTTCGCCGAGCGGGTGGAAAGCTCCGGCTTCGTCTTCATCGGCCCCCGGGCCGAAACCATCCGCCTGATGGGCGACAAGGTTTCCGCCAAGGATTGCATGAAGGCCGCAGAAGTGCCCTGCGTCCCCGGTTCCGATGGCGCCTTGCCGGACGACCCCAAGGAAGTGACCCGGATCGCCCGCGCCGTCGGCTACCCGGTGATCATCAAGGCGGCCGGCGGCGGCGGCGGACGCGGCATGCGCGTCGTACATACCGAAGCCGCCCTGCTGAACGCGGTTCAGATGACCAAGGCCGAAGCCCAGAACGCCTTCGGCAACCCCGTCGTGTATCTGGAAAAGTATCTGGAAAACCCGCGTCACGTGGAAATCCAGGTGCTGGCCGACCAGCACGGCACGGCCGTCTACCTGGGTGCGCGCGACTGCTCCATGCAGCGCCGCCATCAGAAGGTGATCGAAGAGGCGCCGGCCCCCCTGATTCCGCCCCGCCTCATTGCCCGGATTGGCGAACGCTGTGCCGAAGCCTGTCGCAAGATCAATTATCGCGGTGCCGGCACCTTCGAGTTCCTCTATGAAAACAATGAGTTCTACTTCATCGAGATGAACACCCGGATCCAGGTCGAACACCCGGTCACCGAAGCCATCACCGGCATCGACATCGTCCAGGAACAGATCCGCGTCGCCGCCGGCGAAAAGCTGCGCTTCAAGCAGCGCGACATCAATTTCCGTGGCCATGCCATCGAATGCCGCATCAACGCCGAAGACCCCTTCACCTTCGTGCCCTGTCCCGGCAAAATCAGCTTGTATCACCCACCCGGCGGCCCCGGCATCCGGGTCGACTCCCATATTTATCAAGGCTATACGGTGCCCTCCCACTATGATTCCATGGTGTCCAAGGTGATCGCCTATGGCGACACCCGGGAACAGGCCATCCGCCGCATGCGCATCGCCCTCTCCGAAATGGGCATCGAAGGTATCAAGACCAACATCCCCCTGCACCAGGAACTGCTGCAGGATGCCCGCTTCATCGAAGGCGGCACCAGCATCCATTACCTGGAGCAGAAGCTGGCGGACAAGGGCGAGGTCAAGAAGTAAGCCATGGCCTGGATCAGCGCTGCCTTCCTCACCGATGCCGCCACGGCCGAGCCCCTGTGTGACGCCCTGCTGGAAGCCGGCGCGCTCTCGGCCAGCATCGAGGACGCGGACGCCGGCACGCCCGAGGAAAAGCCCCAGTTCGGCGAACCCGGCATGGAAACCCCGGCCACGGCCTGGGACCACTCCCGCATCGTCGCCCTGTTCGCCGAGGACGCGCCCGTGGGCCAGATGATGGCCAAAGCCGCCGCCGCCCTCGGCCTGGCCCAGGTGCCGGACTTCGCCCTGGCGCGGGTGGAAGAGCAGAACTGGGTGCAGCTCACCCAGTCCCAGTTCGACCCCATCCGCATCTCGGATCGCCTCTGGATCGTGCCCTCCTGGCACACGAGCCCGGACCCGCGCGCGATCAACCTGATCCTCGACCCCGGCATGGCCTTTGGCACCGGCTCCCACCCCACCACCCGGCTCTGCCTGGAGTGGCTGGAACGGGAAGTCAGCCCCGGCTGCAGCCTGCTCGATTACGGCTGCGGCTCCGGCATCCTCGCCATTGCCGCCGCCAGACTGGGCGCCGGCAAAGTTTCCGGCGTGGACATCGACCCCCAGGCCGTCAGCGCCGCGCGGGACAACGCAAAACAGAACCAGGTCGAGGCCCGCTTCGAGGATACGGCCGCCCCCCTCGCCGGCGAATATGACCTCGTCGTCGCCAACATCCTCTCCAATCCCCTGCGGCTGCTGGCCCCGGCCATCTGCGCCCATGTGCGCCCCGGAGGCAAGCTCGCCCTGTCCGGCATCCTGGCCGAGCAGGCCGAGGAAATCATCCAGATCTACGCCACCTGGATCCCCCTCACCGTGGCAGACACCCGCGAGGGCTGGGTCTGCCTTGCCGGCAGCCGCCCATGCTCCTGACCCGCTGCCCCGCCTGCGCCACCACCTTTCGCCTCACCCGGGAGCAGTTGCTGGCCCGAAACGGCAAGGTGCGCTGCGGCAGCTGCCGCCAGGTCTTCAATGCCAGTGAACACCTGCTGGACGAATCCCCTTCTCCCGCTCCGGCAAAGATCCCGCCTCTGGAACAAGCGGCCGCCCCCCTCCCGATACCGGAGCCGGATGTCCCACCGCAAGCGCCGCCCCCTTCCCCCTCGCCCGAAGCGCTGGAGCGCCCGGCCGCTGAACCTGAGCCCGGAAGCGAGGCCGGCGAGCGCCCCCCTGCCGCAACGGAGGCGCCCCCCCACACAGAAGCCGTAGCCCCGCCCCCCCTGCGCCCCCCGTTTCCCCCCATGGACC
>NZ_JBASOH010000093.1:0-2804 GCF_049658005.1 Azovibrio sp.
CGGGTCATACCGAAAAATCTCGGGCAACTGGCTTTGAGAAATCAACCCAGCAGTCCCCTGTGTGCATGCCTGAGACGCCCCAAACGTGTGCTATACTTGTGCTCATGCGGTTGGATTTCCTATCCCCTTCCGTCAGCTCCTGGCGCTGCGCGGCCGGGTAGGGATTGCGGCTGATCCAGGCCTGTTGCAGCTGCAGTTGCGCCTTTTTGCCTTGCTGAGCAAAGGCCTGAGTGAAATCCCGCAGCGCCTCGGCCAGCAGCGGATCCCTGGCCAGCAAGTGGGCATCGCGCCGAAAGTGGAGCAGGTATTCGCTCAGTGCCGCATGACGCGCATTGAGGGTCTCTTGTATTTTCCGCTCGATGTCCTGCTCCACGACCTGCGTCCCCAGCTGAATGGCGATCACCATCACGATCAGGACGGATAGCAGCGAGGACGCTGCCATGGCGAGCATCAGTCGGGGCTGGAGTTTGAACGTCATCGCGGCGGCCTTGGGCTGGGAACGGGGTGAAGGTCGGTCTGACATCGGATCGACCAGGTGCCAGGGGGCCTGCATGCAGCATATTGCAGGATTCTACTGCATCGGCGGCCGGCTTCCTCTCAACCGGCAGCGGCCAGGACGGGAAAAAGTCCGCGCAGTCCGGCCGCGATCATTTCCACGGCAATCGCAGCCAGGATGAAACCGCTCACCCGTTCCACCAGGTCCAGCGTCTTCTTGCGGATCTGGCGCTCGGCCTGGCAGGCAATCCGGAAGGTCAGCCAGCAGAGGAAGCCGACGATCAGGATCGGGAGCACCACTTGCACCGCCTCGGAATAGGTCTTCCATTCGCTGTGGGCCATGACATAGCTGAAGGCCGCCGGCCCGGCCAGGAGGGGAATCGCCAGGGGAATGATGGTCGCCTCACGGACATCATGGATGGCGACGGAGGGAACCGTGCCCTTGAAGCTGGTTTCCTTGCCCAGCACCATGGCAATGGACAGCAACAGCACGATGATGCCGCCCCCCACCTGCATGGCTCCGAGCGAAACCCCCAGCAGGCTGAGCAAGGGCATCCCGAGAAAGGCCGCCACCAGCAGGGCAATGGTGACGCTGATGCCGATGGTGCGGGCAAAACGGATTTTCCCCGCCGCATCCAGTCCCTCGGTGGCGGCGACAAAGATCGGAATCATCGCCACGGGTTCGACCAGGGCAAAGAGGGTGATGACGTTCTTGAGAATGAGGATCATGGAAGCCAGCATGGTGTGGGGGATCAGGCCTGACGGGTTTCAGCGACGATGATGATCAGTTTTGTCACGATTTCATCGAGAATACGCGCCGCTTCGGCGCTTTGACCCAGTTCGGCGAGCCCCCCGCAGGGCCGGGCCAGGCCGATCCGGGTGGCCCCCTTCTCGGTAAACACAGCAATCCGCCAGGGCAGCATCAGACTGAAGCGCATGTCGATGCGCAGCAATTTTTCCATGTAGCGATGATTGCCGACCTCGAAAACCTGGCAATCCTCATCCAGCTCGATGCCCTTGCGGCACAGGATTTCACTCAGGTCGTGACGTTGCAGGACCTCGAAGCCCAGGCGCTGAACCACCGGCTCCAGGTCGAACGTGGCTTCCTGAAACGACTTGTCGCTTTCAACACAATAAAACACGAAGACTCCTTGTTTCTTCCCTTCGATTCACGGCTCATCCGGTCTTTGCTCGATCAAGACCGGCTCATTCCCAGCTGCTCGGCCAGGCCACCTTCGCGCCGGACCTGACGGGCCATGGCCTGTTGCAGCAGTTCTGCCCGGGCCAGCACCTGCACCCGGGCACGGGCGCGGGTGACGGCGGTGTAGATCAGTTCCCGGGTCAGTAGGGGGCTGTCCTGGGCGGGGAGCAGCAGGGCCACGGCGGCGAATTCGGAGCCCTGGGATTTATGTACGGTCAGGGCAAAGGCGGTTTCCCACAGGGGCAGGCGGTTGGGGGCCAGGCGGCGCCAGGTTCTGGCCCCCGCGCTGGCGCCGTCGGGAAAATAGACGCCCAGGCCCTCTTCGTCTTCGAGGGCGATGCCGATGTCGCCGTTGAAGAGCTGGGAGGCCGGGTCATTGCGCAGGATCATCAGCGGCTGCCCGGGCAAGGGAGCGGAAGGGGCAAAAGGGGCGGGAGAGACGCGGCGGCCAGGGGCGCGCAGGCTGGCGCAGAGGCGTTCATTAACGGCGGCCACGCCCCGCTCGCCGCGCCGCGTGGCGCAGAGAATGCGGTAGCGGTCGAAGGCCTCGAACAGCGCCGCCAGGTCCCGTTCGCCCGCCTGCCACTGGCTCAGGGCTTGCCGATAGGGGGCGTAGCCGGCTTCGAGACGCTGAAATTCCTGGGGGCTCAGGCCGGGGCCGCTGGCTTCCACCAGGGCCAGTTCCTCTCCCCCGTTTTGCAGACAGTCCATGGCCAGAGACACCTGGCCGCGCACCAGGGCGGCGGCCAGGCGGCCCAGGGCGGAATCGGCGGCGAAGCGGTGGCTGCGGCTGAGCCAGACCACGGCATCATCGAGGGGGCCGGGCAGCTGCGCCCGAGGCAGGACGGTCACGGGCCAGCCGGTGAGTGCGGCCAGTTGCGCACAGGTCGCAGGACTCAGGGCCGGGCGGGCGGAAAGGGCGGCGAACACGGCCCCTGCTTCCACCGCCTTGAGCTGGTCCTTGTCGCCCAGGAGGATCAGGCGGGCCTGGGGCGGCAGGGCTTCCACCATCTGCAGGGCGAGGCTCAGGTCGAGCATCGAGGCTTCATCCACCACGAGCAGGTCCACCGGCAAGGGATTGTCACGGTGGTAACGCGGGGCCTGGCCG
>NZ_JBASOH010000094.1:0-4438 GCF_049658005.1 Azovibrio sp.
TGGGCCACCCCGCGGCTGCGGTCGCGGCCCTGGTCAATCATCTGGGCGCCCGGGGCGAAGAAGTTCCCGCCGGTACCCTGATCCTTTCCGGCGGCATCACCGAAGCCGTGGCCGTCAAGCCCGGCGATCACATCAATCTGCGGGTTCAGGGGATGGGCAGCGTCAGTTGCCACTTCGTCTGACCCAGCCCGTGGAGGCAGGGTTCTCGTCTCGATGGCCGGGTGATTTGTTAATGAGTGGCCAATGAGTGGCAATGAGTGGCAATGAGTGGCCAATGCCAGCCGCGTCACGCCCATGCGAGTGGCGCGGGTCAGAATCGAAGGTACAACCAGCAAGGAGCTGAATATGCCGTTTGCACAGATATTCCTGATGGAAGGGCGTAGAGAAGAACAGATGCGCGCCGTCATCGAAAAAGTGAGCGATGCCCTGGTGGAAGCCACCGGTTCTCCCCGGGAAAACGTCCGGGTGTGGATTCAGGAGGTGCCCAAGACCCAGTGGGGCATCGCCGGGAAAACCGCCAAGGATTTAGGGCGCTGAAAAAAACCTGAAGCCTGACCCTTCGCGCTTCCAGGAAGACCGGCCTGGACGACCTGGGGGGCTTTGCTTCCGGGTTCCTTCCTGGCCCGTTTTTCTGGCCCGCTTCCAGGTTCGCTTTCAGGTTCGCTTCCAGGTCCGGTCACGGCCGGGCGATTACCGGCGTGGTTTGCGGTCGTCAAGGCTATCAGCCCGGAACCGGAACAGGGATAATGCGAACCGATCTTTGTGGAGGAACCCATCATGAAACGACACTTGCTGCCGGCCCTGATCCTTGGCGGGCTGTCGCTCGGGGCGCTGGCCGATGATGCCGACCTCGGCGCGCTGGAATACCGGAACAGTTGCGCCGCCTGTCATGGCCTGGAGGGCAAGGGCGGCACCGAGATGGGGCGTCTGTTGCGGATCCAGCCGCCGGACCTGACCTTGTTGCAGCAGAAGAATGGCGGCGTGTTTCCCACGGCCCGGGTGTACAACACCATCGATGGCCGGCTGGACGTGCAGGCGCATGGCAGCCGCGCCATGCCGGTCTGGGGCCAGCGTTATACGGAGGAGGTCTCCTACCTCCACAGCGACCCTCTGCTGGGCGAGCGTACCGTACGGGTGCGGATTCTGGCGCTGATCGACTATCTCTATCGGTTGCAGCGCTGATTGCGGCGGTCCGCCCATGAACAAGCCCGGCCGTAACTGGCCGGGCTTTTTTGCAGCTTTGCCGGGCAGCTTTGCCGAGCAGCTTTGCCGAGCAGCTTTGCCGAGCAGCTTTGCCGATATCAGGCCCGGCCGGTGTATCCGGCCAGCAGCCGCAGCAGCTGCTCTTCGTCATAGGGTTTGCCCAGGTAATCATTGGCCCCGATTTCCATCGCGTAGTTGCGGTGTTTGTCCGCGGTGCGCGAGGTGATCATGATGATCGGCACCTGCTTCAGGCGGGCGTCGGCGCGGATGTTGCGCACCAGGTCGAAGCCGTCCATGCGCGGCATCTCGATGTCGGAGAGGATGACATCGGGAATCTTCTCGATCAGATGTTCCAGCGCATCGACCCCATCCTTGGCCAGCTCCACCTGGTAGCCTTCCCGGGCCAGCAGCTTGCTGGTGATCTTGCGGACCGTGAGGGAGTCGTCCACCACCAGGACGGTGGGTTGCTGCAGCGGGACCGGTGTCGCGGTGGCTTCGGGACCTGCCGCGCCTTTCAGGGGGGCGCTGGGGGCAGGAATCTGGCTGGCCAGGGCGACGGGGTTGAGGATCAGGACGACCTGGCCATCCCCCAGCACCGTGGCGCCGGCGATGCCGACCACGCGGGCCATCTGGGGGCCGACGTTCTTGACCACGATTTCCTGTTTCCCCTTCATTTCGTCGACCAGGATGGACACCCGCTGGGGTCCGGAGCGCAGCAGCAGCACCCAGTGCAGGCGGCGGTGTTCCGGCTGGGTCTGGTTGTCGCCCAGCAGGCGGGGCAGGTAATAAAAGGGGTAATGATGGTCCTGCCAGACGACTTCACCCTTGCTGCGGATTTCGTCCAGGGATTTTTCCCGGATTTCCTGGACCTGTTCGATCAGGGCGGAGGGAATGGCAAACAGCCGCTCGCCCACCTCGATCAGCACGGCCTGGGTGACGGCCAGGGTGAGCGGCAGGTAGAGGCGGAAGGTGGTGCCCTTGCCTTTTTCGGTGCGCACTTCGATCCGGCCGCCAAGGCTGGTGATCCCGGTTTTCACCACGTCCATGCCCACGCCGCGGCCGGCGACCTGGGAAATTTCGGTGGCGGTGGAGAAGCCGGAATGGAAGATGAAATCCACCAGATGTTGATCATCCACCGCCTCGCCCGGCGCGATCAGGCCGTCCGCTTCCGCCTTTTCGCGGATCCGGTCCAGATCAAGACCGGCCCCGTCATCGGACAGGGTGAGGATGATTTCATTGCCTTCCTGGGCCAGGCTGAGATTGATTTCACCAATTTCATCCTTGCCGGCGGCCAGGCGCTGTTCGCGGGCTTCCAGGCCATGGGCGACGGCGTTGCGCAGCATGTGTTCCAGGGACGGGAGGACATTTTCCAGCACGGAGCGGTCCAGTTCCACCTGGCCGCCGTGCAGTTCCAGGTTGGCGCGCTTGCCCACTTCCTTGGCGGTCTGGCGCACCAGCCGGTAGAGCCGCTCGCTCTGGCTGGCGAACGGCACCATGCGCACGCTCATCAGGGATTGCTGCAGGCTGCGGTTGAGGCGGGCCTGGGCGACGAGGGCGGCGTTGGCGTCATCCAGGTTTCTGAGCAGGTTCTGCTGCACCGTGGCCACGTCGTTGACCGACTCGGCCATCATCCGGGTGAGTTCCTGGAAGCGGGTGAAGCGGTCCAGTTCCAGGGGGTCGAAGTCGGCCTTGATTTCGTGACGGGTGTTGGCCTGGATCTGGGTTTCTGCCTGGATTTCGATTTCCCGCAGCTGGCGCCGCAGGCGGATCACGTTTTCCGTCAGGTCCAGGAGGGAATCCTTCAGCTCCCGCATTTCCCCTTCGATCCGGGCCCGGACGATGGCAAGTTCGCCGGCTTCATTGACCAGCTGGTCGACCAGATCGGCACGGACACGCAGCAAGGCCTTCTGGCTGGCTTCGCTTTCCTGCGGGGCATGAGCCTGCGTTTCAAGAGCCTGGGCGGCGGCGGGCGAGGGGCTGGCCGGTGCCGGCGCCGGGGGCGGCTCGCCTGCCGTTGCGGCGCCCGTTGCCGGCATCTGGGGCATCTGGGCAGGTTCGCCCGGGGTATCGGCGGAGGCGGTGCGCAGGGGTAGGCCGGGGGGGCTGAAATCGCCCGCCTGGTAACGCTCCACGGTCTGGGCCAGCAGGTCGCAGGCGGACTCGATGTCGTCCAGATCGGCCGGGGTGATCGGGGCGCCATGCAAGAGTTCGCCGACCCGGCTTTCGACGGCGTGGGTGAATTGCCCCAGATTCATCGCGCCAGCCATGCGCGAGCTGCCTTTGAAGGTATGCAGCAGCCGGGCCAGGGCATTGGGGGCGGTGGTGCTGCCCGGGTCTGCTTTCCAGGCGGCGATCTGGGTCTGGAAGCCTCCCACCAGTTCCTGGGCTTCTTCCAGGAAGATGGGGAGCAATTGCTCATCCATTTCGTCTTGCAGCAGCGGCAGCGTTTCCGGCGCGGCGGCTGGGAGGCTGCTGTCGGGCTGTCTGGCGCTGCTGTCCTCTGCCGGGGTCAACCCGGCATCGGTGATCCCTGCCTGAGTCCGGGGCGGGCTGAAGGGTTCGCCCAGGGATTCGCCCAGGGATTCGCCCAGGGATTCGCCCAGGGATTCGCCCAGGACGGCAACCATGTCCTTGTCCTGGTTTTCCTGTGCGTCGGATTCGCTCCGGGAGGGGTAAAGCTGGGATAGCGCATCGATCAACATCGGCTGGGCGTCCGGCATCTGACCCTTGGCCAGGCACTGCAACATCGCTTCCAGCGCGTCCATGGTCTGGCGCAGCACGGCCAGGCCTTCGAGGCTGTCCGGGTGCCGTGCGCCATCGCGGCGCAACAAGGCGTGTTCGAGTGCCTGCCCCAGTTTGTTGACCGGAAGAATGCCTACCGTACCGGCGATACCCGCCAGGGTATGGGCGGCACGGCCGATTTCGAAGGGAGTGGCCATGCTGGGGGCCTGGCTCAGCTCTTCGACAAAGCGCTGCAAATTGTCCAGATGGCCGCGCGCCTCATCCCGGAAAATTTCATGAAGCTGGGGTGAAATCGTCAGCGTCTGGGCCGCTGGCGCGGCACTTGGCCTGGGCTCCGGTTCCGGCTCCGGTTCCGGTTCCGGTTCGGGCTTGGGCGCCGGTTCGGGCTTGGGCGCCGGTTCGGGCTCGGGCGCCGGTTCGGGCTCGGGCGCCGGTTCGGGTTCGGCCTCCGGTTCGGGTGCCATGGCGGGTGCGTTGTCCAGCACGTCGAGGC
>NZ_JBASOH010000095.1:0-1675 GCF_049658005.1 Azovibrio sp.
TTTACTATGCCAACTCAATCAGCGCTTGATATGTTTGGTATCAAAAAGACTAAATTTGCCGTTCCAGTTGAGGCGGTTTCAAATGGTATTGATTTAAGCCGATTTTCTGTTTCTAAAGCTCCTAAATCAATATTCAAAAAATATAAACTACCCGAAGATAAACCTATTGTAACTTTTGTTGGTCGAGTTGATGCCGAAAAACATTTATCAACCCTCGTTAAAGCCTTCGAAAAATTGTTAAAAAAATAGATGCACATTTGATGATTGTTGGCGACGGTACGGATTTATTGAACCTAAAAGAATTAGCTCACGAACTTAACATTTTCGATAAGATTACTTTTACTGGTCGCGTTACGGACGAAGATTTGGTTAACTTGCATAAAGTTGGTTCTGTTTTTTGTATGCCATCTCCGGCTGAATTGCAAAGCATTGTTATGCTTGAATCGATGGCCAGCGGTAAGCCAACTGTCGCAGTTGATGCCGGTCCATTGAAAGAGTTGTGCCAAAATGGTCGTAACGGCTATTTGTGTAGACCAGATGACGATAAGCAGATTGCTGAAGCTTTATATAAAATTCTATCCAATAAAAAATTAAGAGAAAAAATGGGCAAAGAGAGTGTCATTATTGCGGCAAAACATGATATCTCAAAGACTTTTAAACGATTTGAAGAAATTTATTCTAATTTAGTTTCTCAACAAAAGACTCTATAGCATTAGCGACTCGTTTTGGATCTTCATAATGAGTTAAATGTCCGCTATTTTTTATAATCTCTAACTTACTATTTTTAATTTTATTTGACAATTTAATCTGATACTTTAATGAAGTTACGTCGTCTTTTTCACCAGCGATGATTAAAGTTGGTAATTCTATTTTTGTAGCGATTTCTTTTACATTATTATTAATTGAAGCGTCAAATGCTTCTTTTAAAAATTGTCTGTCATAAAAAGAATTAAAGTGTTTGAGGTGTTGGTCTTTCGTATATTTTTTTATTTTTGGATTTTTAGTTTTTGTCATAATTAAACTCATAATATTAATTACGAAACTTGATGATAAAAGCTCATGTCCTAATTTTTTAGGTAAATTAAAACCTAACCAATAATATATTACTGCTAATCTAGTAAAAATTGCCTTAGGTCCTTTCAGTGCCGGTTCGGTAATGGGATTTTCCAATACCAAAGCTTTAACTTGATTATTATGTTTAGAAACAAAATGGCTAACAATTATACTGCCAAAAGAATGTCCCATTAAAATCGGTTTTTGTTCTAAGTCAAGGTCTTTGATAAAGCCATTTAGCCACTCTGCATAGGTATCAATTGTGTTTTTTTTGTTTTTCAGTGGTTTAGTTTCTCCAAAACCTGGTAAGTCAGGAATGATTACTCGATGATTCTTTATGTTTTTTGTAATTAGTTCTAGGCCATGGTGTGTTCCCCTAAAACCATGGATCATTATAATATCTGGTTTATCGGTTTTTTCACCATAAATCCAATAATAAGTCCCGTCTGTCTCTTTTTTAAAACTCATGATAGTTATTATAGCGTATAAACTGTTAATTTTTCATGCTATGCTATGTCAAATGATAGTCGATATTAATATTACTGAAAAAAATTTTGGTCCCAAGGTTTTAATGAATGGGGTTAAACTTAGTGTGGATAATGGTGAGAAGATTGGCTTAATT
>NZ_JBASOH010000096.1:0-29769 GCF_049658005.1 Azovibrio sp.
TGGGCCACCCCGCGGCTGCGGTCGCGGCCCTGGTCAATCATCTGGGCGCCCGGGGCGAAGAAGTTCCCGCCGGTACCCTGATCCTTTCCGGCGGCATCACCGAAGCCGTGGCCGTCAAGCCCGGCGACCACATCAATCTGCGTATCCAGCATCTGGGCTCTGTGAGCCTCAAGTTCATCTGAGGAGGTGCTTTGTGCCGGCATGTCAGATCCGTGCTGATTCGCTTGTCTCCCGGGCCCACCGCCGGAGTTTCAGCGAGCGGTTCCCAACGAGGCGGCCAGTACCGCCTGCCCTGATCGCGCCCCGTGGCCGCGCCGCGTGGAGGCAGGAGCAGACCGAATCAGGCTGGCCGGCAAGCCGGCAGCAAAGTCGGGTCGCAAAGTCAGGTCGCAAAGTCAGGTCGCAAAGTCGGGTTAATGCAGCGGCAGAAACAAGAGCTTCAGCGTTTGAAGAAAACCGGATGAATCACTGGAGGAGCGGTAAGTGAATAACAAAATGAATAACAAAAATCTCGGCGGCGGGAATTGCATTCCCGGTGCTGACGCCATGCTTTTAGTGCGAAAGAAATCCAGATGATAAATGATATCGTGATAGTTGGAGGCGGTCTCGCAGGAGCGACCGCTGCAAGAACCCTGCGGGATAAAGGCTACAGTGGGCACATTCATTTGGTCGCTAATGAAAACTATCTGCCCTATGACCGCCCCTCGCTATCAAAAGACATGCTCGGGCGAAAAATTGAATTGCCTCCCGTGTTGATGGATGCAGCATGGTATGAGAATGAAAAGATAAATCTGCACCTGGGCGACGGGGCCGTCGCAATTGACGCCAAGGAACGTCGCGTAACCCTTCAATCCGGATTGGTTTTGAGATTCGACCGCCTGCTGTTTGCCACGGGTATCCGGCCGCGCGCCGTACCTGTAACAGGCGGACAGTTGAAGGGAGTGTACCGGCTGCGTGACGTAAATGACTGCATTTCATTGCTGGAGGCATTCAAAGCAGGACGATCCCTCGTAATCCTTGGTGGGGGTTTGATTGGTTGTGAGGTTGCGACCACCGCACGCAAAGCTGGGCTTGAAGTCACCATCCTCGAGTGTGCGGATGAACTGCTGACACGTGTTCTGGGCCAGCAAGTTGGAGCCTGGTGCCGAGAACAACTTCAGGCCATGGGGGTCCGGGTCGAACGGCGGGCACAAGTCGAATCAATTGCGGGGGATCAGTGTGTCCGTTCGGTGATGTTGTCTGATGGACGGGAGATTCCTGCCGACATGATCCTTTCAAGTATTGGGGGAGTGCCGGACGACATATTGCTGCGTACCGCTGGAGTCGTTTGCGAATCAGGTGTCGTGGTGGATGCCTGTGGCCAAACATCATGCGATGGAATTTACGCTGCAGGTGACGTAGCGGCATGGCCGCTAAAGCATGGCGGCCGGCGCTCACTCGAAACATATATCAATGCCCAACAACAGGCGGAAACGGCCACCCTGGCCATGTTGGGAGAGTGCCACCCGATGCCTCAGGTTGCCACTTCCTGGACCGAGATCGCCGGCCACCGCATACAGATGGTTGGAGATATCCATGGGCCTGGTGAGTACGTCTGGCGCGGTGATCTGACTTCAGGGCAGCCCGCCTTCCTGGTTCGCTTGCAGGATGGGAAAGTTCTGGCGGCGGTAGCGATCGATGCAAGCAAGGATTTCACTGTGTTGAGCCGCATGGTGATGTCTGAAATCAAGGTGAGCCCCACATCGCTCGCCAACGCTGAAATCAGTGTTCGGGAACTGCTTAAGTCAGGTCGGTAAACATGTCGGAAATACACAAATCAAAAGCCGAACATGACGATCCTGTTCAAGCCGGGTACCCGGTAACGATCATCGGAGGAGGAGAAGCCCAGTATATCTGTCGCAAAAACGAAACCCTGTTGCAGGGCATGTTGCGTCTTGGTTGCAAGGGGATTCCTGTCGGTTGTCTCGGTGGAGGATGTGGCGTCTGCAAGATCAGGATTCGGCAAGGAGCGATTCACGAACTTGGCCCCATGAGCCGGGCACATATTTCAGTAGAGGAGGAAGAGCAAAAGGTCTATCTCGCCTGCAGAATTGCACCTGTCGAGGCATTGGAGATCGAGGTTCTATCCAGGGCAATCAATAAATCCCTGGCATTTCTTTGGCAGGCCAGCGAAGAAGATGAGGGTAGAAGCCGTTTGAAGCATATAACGAAGGAGGAAGCGTAAATGGGAGTTTTACGGATCGGGCATGCCAGCATGCGCGTAATGGATATTGGTTCAGCACTCAAGCATTATGAAATGGTGCTGGGCATGAAAAAAACACATGAGGATGCAGATGGCAATGTGTATTTGAAATGTTGGGATGAATGGGACAAGTATTCGCTCATTTTGACGCCGTCCGATCAAGCCGGCTTGAATCACATCGCCTATAAAGTTGAAAGAGATGGCGATCTTGATCTTCTTCAAGAGCGGATCGAGTCATACGGCATCAAGACAGACCTGCTACCGGCAGGAGAACTGCCAGCGACGGGGCGGATGCTTCGATTCACGATTCCCAGCGGCCACGAAATGAGGCTGTATGCAGAGAAAGAGTGCGTTGGAACAGAGGTCGGCTCCCGTAATCCTGATCCCTGGCCAGACAATATCAGGGGCGCAGGCGTCAAGTGGCTCGATCATATAGCGCTCGTCTGCGAACTGAATCCAGAAGCCGGGATCAACCACATTGCCGACAATGTGAAGTTTTTCATGAATTGCCTGGATTTCTACATGAGCGAGCAGGGTTTGGTTGGACCCGATGCATCCATCCAGGCGCTAGCATTTCTTTTCAGAGCCACCAAGCCGCATGACATCGCATTTTTGCCGGGTCCAAGGGCCGGTGTGCATCATATTTCATTTTTCCTCGATTCGTGGCATGACATATTGAAAGCAGCCGATGTAATGGGCAAAAATAGGGTCAAAATTGACCTTGCGCCGACCCGGCACGGTGTTACCCGCGGTGAGACGGTTTATTTCTTTGATCCAAGTGGAAATAGAAATGAGACCTTTGCGGGGTTGGGCTACCTTGCGCAACCGGATCGTCCTGTCAATACCTGGACCGAAGAAAGTTTGTGGCGTGGAATCTTATTCCATTCGGGTGAGCCATACTCTGCTTTTACTGAGGTATACACCTGACAGGATTGAGATTCATGGAACAAATCGAAAAAGAGAAATTGGTAAAACTGATTGCGTGTGATGAGGTAGAGGAGGATTTTGGAGCAAAGATCGAGCGAAATGGAACTCCCCCGCTGGCGGTGTTCCGCCTGGGCGACGAGTTTTTTGTTACCGATGATACCTGTACTCACGGAGATGCTTCCCTTACCGATGGAGAGGTGTTCCCGAATGGAGAGGTGAGTTGCCCTTTTCATGGCGGTACATTTGATATCAGAAGTGGCGCGCCGTGCAAATATCCATGTACGATACCGATCAAGACCTATAAGGCTTATGTAATAGATGGTTTTGTTTGGGCTGATTTGAATTGAGCGCCTATAACTCTGTTTGTTTGAATGCAGATTTTGCATTCCAGTAAGCTGCGACCAATTGATGGAGGAGTAAGGAATGACAACGTCAGAACATGAAATCCCTTTTGTGGATTGTGCTGAATCTGGGCCGCGGCGGGTCAGTCGTGAAATATTTACGAACCCTGAGTTTTTCGAGCTTGAATTTTCAAGGATCTGGGAAAAGGTTTGGGTGTATGCCGCTCACGAAAGTGAAATCAGCAAACCGCGCTCGTTCGTTACCCGGTGGGTCGGTCGTGTGCCTGTGGTCATCAATCGTAACAAGAAGGGGGAAATCAACGCCTTCGTGAATGTATGTACGCACCGGGGGGCAACGATTTGCCGTGTTTCAAAAGGAACGCGTGCCAATTTCGTCTGCCCGTTTCACGGCTGGGCTTTTGATGATAACGGTTCCTTGATAGCGCCGTTGAATGAGGAAAATGCCGGCTACCCCGAAGGTTTTGACAAGAAGAAACTGGGCCTCCGGTGTCTAAGAGTTGCGAACTACAAAGGCTTCATTTTTGTAACCCTGAATGATGAAGCGGAGCCGATAGAAGATTACCTTGCAGATGCCAAGGCATTCATCGATATTCTGGTGGAGGAGTCACCTGGCGGATTGGAAGTGCTCAAGGGAGTTTCCACCTATACATTCAATGGCAACTGGAAGCTCCAGGCTGAAAATGGTGTGGATGGTTATCACGTTGCCGCCACGCATGGAAACTATGTTCAAACGCTGCAACACCGGGCGAGTTCCACTACCAAAGGTCAAAAGACCAAGGCCATGAACGTAGGCGACCTCCCGAATGCCCGAGGCGGTTACTACGACCTGGGAAATGGCCACACGATCATCTGGTCGGACTGGACGAACCCTCAGGACCGGCCTCTTTTCCCGGTAAAAGATGAACTCAAGGCACGTATCGGTGAAGCCAAAGCGGAATGGGCTGTCGGTAGATTGAGGAATATGCTCATTTACCCCAACGTATTTTTCATGGACCAGACCAGCAGTCAGATCAGGGTATTCAGGCCGATTGCGGTCGATAAAACCGAGGTGACGATTTATTGCTTCGCCCCCAAGGGTGAGGAGCCGGCGGCCCGGGCGCACCGGATCAGGCAATATGAAGATTTCTTCAATGCAAGCGGCATGGCAACCCCGGATGACCTGACGGAATTCTCCGAAGTCCAGAAGGGGTGCCGCGCATATGCAGTTGAGCGCTGGAGCGATATGTCGAGAGGCATGGCTCACGAAATCAAGGGTCCTGACGATCTCGCAAAAGAATTGGGCATTCACCCAGCAAGCAGCGGTGTCAAGATTGAAGATGAAGGGATTTTCATGGCACAACATTCCAGGTGGCTTGAATTGATGGGGTTTAAAGGAGAGTAATCATGACCATTACCGTCGAAACGAGGATTCGCGTACAGGATTTCATTTCTGCAGAGATGCGTTACCTGGATGACCGAGACTGGGATAACTGGCTGTCGCTGTTTGCCGAAGGGGTGGAATTCTGGGTTCCTGCATGGGACTCGGAATATGTAACAACCACGGATCCCCAAAGCGAAATGTCTTTGATGTTCTACAGCAATCGTAGCGGGCTGGAAGATCGCGTATTCAGAATCCGAACCGGTTTGTCTTCAGCATCGACACCGCTTCCCCGGACCTGTCATATTGTCAGCAATATCCAGATCACTGAAGTGCCAGAAGGGTATGGAGTAACCGCAAACTGGGTCAGTCATGCTTTCAGGAATGGAGAAACCACGACCTTTTATGGGACTTACCATTACCGACTTCTGGAAGAGGGTAGTGGTTTCCGCATTGGAGCCAAGAAGATCATTGTAATGAACGATTTGATTCCGACCGTAATCGACATCTATAACCTTTGATCTTCATAGAGGAAAAATGATGCTGGCGATAAGAAAAATTACACCTGGGCACGGCGGTCTATCCGTAGATGATGTGCCCGCTCCAACAGAAGTTCACGGTAGCAACGTATTGCTGAAAGTTGAAGCAGCTGGAATTTGCGGGACTGACTTGCTGATTTACAAATGGGGCGACTTTGCGAAACGGATGAAACTACCCACCGTCCTTGGCCATGAGGTCAGCGGCGTGATTGAGCAGGTCGGACCCGATGTCAAGGGCTTGAAGCCCGGAATGCGGGTCAGCCTGGAGAGCCATCTTCCTTGTGGGGTCTGCTATACATGTCGACGTGGTTGGTCGCATGTATGTCCCCATACGCGTTATCCAGGGGTCGACTTCGATGGGGGCTTCGCTTCATTCGTCGTGGTTCCGGAAAGTGTGTGCTGGCCGGTACCGCGTGAAATTTCTCCGCTACAGGCGGCCATGCAAGGCCAACAGGGATGTTTGCGGCTCCGCCATTGCCCATCTGCTGCGCCGTGCCTACCAGACCTATGGCGATTCGCGCTATGAACGCATCTGGCCACGTTATCGGTCTCGCGCTTATCTTGTTAACCTGCACAAGTGCGCCGGCCTCCAGTCCTGCTTGCCGCTGGGTGGCATGGCTTTGACTGCCGGAAACAGGTTCAATCGTGGAAGTTGCCTCATTCGCCGCGGAACAGGGGCTTGCGTTTTTCCTTGAAGGCCCGGATGCCTTCCTGGTAGTCGTTGCTGTTGTAAACCACCCGGCGCAGGCCCTGCATACGCTCGAAGTCGGCGGGGGAGAGGCTGTGGGCGCCGTTCAGGATGCGCATCTGCTCCTTCATGACGGCGATCGACAAGGGGGAGTTGTGGCAGATGTCGCGGGCCAGGGCATGCACGAAACTTTCTATTTCCTCCTTGGGTAGTACATGATTGACGATGCCCAGACGTTCCAGTCGGGCGGCGGCGATGGGGCGGCCGGTAAATAGCATTTCCTTGGCGATCTGGGGGGTGGCCGCGTTCATGAAAGTGAGCAGGCCCGAGGCGTTGTAGGGGACGCCGAGCTTGGCCGGGGTGGCCGCGAAGGTGGCGTCGGCAGTGGCGACGATCAGGTCGCAGGCGAACACCAGTTCACAGGCGCCGCCCCAGACGCTGCCTTCGATCAAGGCAATCACCGGGGTGGGGAAGCACTCGATCTCCCGGATGATTTGCCGCAGGGGGTCTTTCCAGCCCAAGGGGTCGTGACCTCCCAGGGGCAGTTCCTGGACGTTATGGCCGGCGGACCAGACTTTGGCGCCGGGGTAGGCGCGCAGGATCAGCACCCGGATGCCATCCTTTTGCAGATTGGTCAGGGCGCGGCTCATTTCACCGATCATGGCTTCCGAAAGGGTGTTGCGCTTGATGCTGTAGTTGAGGGTGAGGGTGCCGATACCTTCGGCAACGTGGGTTTCGATCAGGGCCATGGCGGGAGAACTCGAAAAGGGCTGGGGTGGGTGGCAATTAAGGTGGGACTTCATTAAACTTGAGCGAATAAGTCGGATTTGGCCGCCCCAACCCATTCACCGGAGAATAGATCATGGCAGTAACCCTGGAGGCAGTGCAAGCTGCCCTGCAGTCCATCACAGACCCGAATACGGGCAAGGATTTCATCAGCACCAAGGCTGCCCGCAACATCAAGCTCGATGGTGCCGACGTGAGCCTCGATATCGAACTGGGCTACCCGGCGAAAAGCCAGGAGGAGGCCCTCCGCAAGGCGGTGGTTGCTGCCATCCGTGCCATTCCCGGCGTTGGCAAGGTTTCCGTCAATGTGTCCAGCAAGATCGTCGCCCATACGGTGCAGCGCGGCGTGAAGCTCCTGCCCGGGGTCAAGAACATCATTGCCGTGGCCTCTGGCAAGGGCGGCGTCGGCAAGAGTACCACTGCTGTCAATCTGGCCCTGGCCCTGGCCGCCGAAGGGGCCCGGGTGGGCATCCTGGATGCCGACATCTACGGCCCCTCCCAGCCGCAGATGCTGGGCCTGGCCGGGCAGCAGCCCGAATCCCGCGACGGTAACAGCATGGAACCGCTAGAGGCCTACGGCGTGCAGGTCATGTCCATCGGCTTTCTGGTGGATGTGGAGACGCCCATGGTCTGGCGCGGCCCCATGGTGGCCCAGGCGCTGGACCAGTTGTTGACCGAGACCAACTGGAAGGAACTGGATTACCTGGTGGTGGACATGCCGCCTGGCACGGGCGATGTGCAGCTTTCCATGTCCCAGAAGGTGCCGGTGACGGGTGCCGTGATCGTCACCACGCCGCAGGACATTGCCCTGATCGATGCCAGGAGGGGCCTGAAGATGTTCGAGAAGGTGGGCATTCCCATCCTCGGCATCGTCGAGAACATGAGCATCCACATCTGTTCGAGCTGCGGCCATGCGGAACCGATCTTCGGCGAGGGTGGGGCGCAGAAGCTGTGTGCCGACTATGGCGCCGAATTCCTGGGCAGTCTGCCGCTGGACATCCAGATCCGCGAACTGGCCGATGGCGGCAAGCCCACGGTGGTGGGGGCGCCCGATTCCCGGGCAGCGGAAATCTACCGCAGCATCGCCCGCCGGGTGGCGGTGAAGGTGGCGGAGCGGGCCCGGGACATGACCTCGAAATTTCCCTCCATCGTGGTGCAGAACGACTGATTTTTTTCGCCATTTCCTTGCCCAAAGGCGGGTAGAATCCCGCCTTTGTTTTTTGTGGCAGGGCGCCTTCATCATGACTATCAAGTCAGACAAGTGGATACGCCGCATGGCGGAGCAGCACGGCATGATCGAGCCGTTCGAGCCCACTCTCGTACGCGAGGTGAATGGCCAGAAGATCGTCTCCTACGGCACCTCCAGCTACGGCTACGACATCCGCTGTGCGCGGGAATTCAAGGTGTTCACCAACATCAATTCCACCGTGGTGGACCCCAAGAATTTCGATCTCAAGTCCTTCGTGGAAATCGAAGCCGAATTTTGCATCATTCCGCCCAATTCCTTCGCCCTGGCCCGTACCGTCGAATACTTCCGCATTCCCCGGGATGTACTCACGGTCTGCCTGGGCAAGAGCACTTATGCCCGCTGCGGCATCATCGTCAATGTGACGCCCTTCGAGCCCGAGTGGGAAGGCTATGTGACCCTGGAATTTTCCAACACCACGCCGCTGCCGGCCAAGATTTATGCCGGCGAGGGCTGTGCCCAGGTGCTGTTCCTGGGGGCCGACGAGATTTGCGAAACTTCCTACAAGGATAGAGGCGGCAAGTATCAAGGTCAGGTCGGCGTGACCCTGCCTAAAATCTGAAGCATTTCATTTTTCCTTCATCCGGCGGGACGACAATCGATGGCTTCATCGACACGGTCGTCCCACCATGCCATTTCCTGATCAACGCCTGCAATCCGAGGGCCCTGCCATGCGTTTCCATTTTCCCGTCATCATCATCGACGAAGATTTTCGTTCCGAGAATGCTTCCGGTCTCGGCATCCGGGCTCTGGCCGAGGCGCTCGAAAAAGAGGGCATGGAGGTCCTGGGCGTCACCAGCTATGGCGACCTGACTTCCTTCGCCCAGCAGCAAAGCCGTGGTTCCACCTTCATCCTCTCCATCGACGATGAGGAACTGCTGCAGGAACCCGAGGAAACCATCGCCGAATTGCGCGCCTTCGTCCAGGAAATCCGCCTGCGTAACTCGGACATTCCCATCTTCCTGTACGGGGAAACCCGCACTTCCCGCCATATTCCCAATGATGTGCTGCGCGAGCTGCACGGCTTCATCCACATGTTCGAGGACACGCCGGAATTCATCGCCCGCAACGTCAAGCGCGAAGCCAAGGCCTATCTGGATTCCCTGCCGCCGCCCTTCTTCCGGGCCCTGACCCACTATGCGGCCGACGGCTCCTATTCCTGGCACTGTCCCGGCCACTCCGGCGGCGTGGCCTTCCTGAAATCTCCGGTAGGCCAGATGTTCCACCAGTTCTTTGGCGAGAACATGCTGCGTGCCGATGTCTGCAACGCCGTGGAAGAGCTGGGGCAACTGCTCGACCACACCGGCCCGGTGGCGGCGAGCGAACGGAACGCGGCGCGCATCTTCAACGCCGATCACCTCTATTTCGTCACCAACGGCACCTCCACCTCCAACAAGATCGTCTGGCACTCCACCGTGGCCCCGGGCGACATCGTCATCGTGGATCGCAACTGCCACAAGTCCATCCTGCACGCCATCATGATGACCGGAGCGATCCCGGTGTTCCTGATGCCGACCCGCAACAACTACGGCATCATCGGCCCGATTCCCAAATCCGAGTTTTCCTGGGAAAACATCCAGAACAAGATTGCCGCCCACCCCTTCGCCAGCCAGGCCAAGGGCAAGCCCCGGGTGCTGACCATCACCCAGTCCACCTACGACGGCATCCTCTACAACGTCGAGGCGATCAAGGAAGAACTGGACGGCAAGATCGACACCCTGCACTTTGACGAAGCCTGGCTGCCGCACGCCGCCTTCCATGATTTTTATGGCGATTACCACGCCATCGGTGCCGACCGGCCCCGGTGCAAGGAATCCATGGTGTTCTCCACCCAGTCCACCCACAAGCTGCTGGCGGGGCTCTCCCAGGCCTCCCAGATTCTGGTGCAGGACGCCGAGAACAATCACCTGGACCGGGATGTGTTCAACGAGGCCTACCTGATGCACACCTCCACCTCGCCGCAATACGCCATCATTGCTTCCTGCGACGTGGCGGCGGCGATGATGGAAGCCCCCGCCGGCACCGCCCTGGTGGAAGAGTCGATCATGGAAGCCCTGGATTTCCGCCGCGCCATGCGCAAGGTGGATGAAGAATGGGGCGAAGGCTGGTGGTTCAAGGTCTGGGGCCCGGATGATCTGTCCGAAGAAGGCATCGAGGAGCGGGAAGCCTGGATGCTCAAGCCCGGCGATCGCTGGCACGGCTTTGGCGATCTGGCCGAAGGTTTCAACATGCTCGACCCGATCAAGGCCACCATCATCACGCCGGGCCTGGATGTGGATGGTGAATTTGCCGAGCGCGGCATTCCCGCCGCCATCGTCACCAAGTATCTGGCCGAGCATGGGGTGATCGTGGAGAAATGCGGCCTGTACAGCTTCTTCATCATGTTTACCATCGGCATCACCAAGGGCCGCTGGAACACCCTGGTGACGGCGCTACAGCAGTTCAAGGACGACTACGACAAGAACCATCCCCTGTGGAAGGTGCTGCCCGAGTTCGTCGCCAAGCATCCCCCCTACGAGCGGGTGGGCCTCAAGGATCTGTGCAAGCAGATCCATGCGGTCTACAAGGAAAGCGACGTGGCCCGCCTGACCACCGAGATGTACCTGTCCAGCATGGAGCCCGCCATGCGCCCCGCCGACGCCTTTGCCAGGATGGCGCATCGGGAAATCGAGCGGGTCGCCATCGATGACCTGGAGGGCCGCATCACTGCCGTGCTGCTCACCCCCTATCCGCCTGGCATTCCCCTGCTGATTCCGGGCGAACGTTTCAACCGCACCATCGTGCGTTACCTGCAGTTTGCCCGGGACTTCAACCTGCGTTTCCCCGGTTTCGAGACCGATGTGCATGGCCTCGTGAAGGATGGCGAAGGCCGTTACCACGTCGATTGCGTGGCCTGACCGGTGTTTTCCCGCCGCCCAGCGCCCCGCCCAGCGTCCAGTAACCGGCCGGCCAAGCGCCCGGGTGGGGCCGTCACGGGCGGAAAGATGATCGGCGCGGATCAGGGGGTTCGGGCGGTTCAGGCGGTTCAGGTGTTTCAGGCGGTTCAGGGGGTTCAGGTGGTTTCGGGGCGCCGCAGCAGCGTGCGCACATTCATGTCCAGCGGCAGGGCGTAGTCCACGGCGGCGAGGATGATGTTGGTCTCGATCTGGGTCAGCTTCAGGTTGATGAAGACCCGGTCCGCTCCTTCGGTGTAGGTGCCGATCACGACGGCCTGGGCATCCTGCTGCCGGGCAATGTCCTTGATCTCCCGGGTCAGCATCAGTTCGCCTTCGTTGCGCTTCATGTAGAGCTTCTGGCGAATCTTGAGCTCCACCACCCGGTAGCCATGCTGGGTCAGGCGGGCGCCGACCTGTTCCGAGATCAGCCGGCCGAGGGGAGAAGACGCTTCCAGGGCGTTGATATTGACCAGGGTGGCGACAATGACCGGGTATGGCGGCGCAAGCTGGGCTCCCGCCTGGGTCAGGAGTGCATCGGCGGCTTTGTAATTGCTGGCGATCAGCTCGCTCTGGGCGACGCTGTCATAGGACACGCCGCTGTAGTGGCGCGGCTGGCGGTTGCCGGCGCAGGCGGTGAGGATGAGGCCGGCGCCGGCGCCGAGCAGGGTGCGGCGTTTCATGGGGCGCTCGGGCAGGGCTGGCCGGGCGGGCAGCACGGTTTATCCAGGGGGCAGTCACCGATGAGGGTCAGGCTGCCCTTGCGCACCGCCTGAATGGGGCTGCCGTCCAGGGTGGCGGTTTCTTCCAGGCAGGGGCGGATCAGGGAGCAGATTTCCTGGTTGTAGAGCGGCAGGTCGGATTCCGCCACGTAATAGACGTTCGTGCTGCGCGCGGCGTAGCGGATGCCGTCCATGACGGAAAGGGTAAGGACGATTTCGGTCCGGGGGGTGGCTCCGGCGGCGAATTCGGTGCGGAACCAGTGCAGGGTATCCGGGGGGTTCGGATGCTTGTCCAGGTCCCGGGGGCTGATTTCGGTCACATCCTGCAAGGCCCAGATGCCGGGGCCCAGTTCCCGCGCCAGGCCGGCGTGGCGGTACTGCGGCCGGTCGGGGGCAAAGCGTACCGGCTGCACATCGAGATGCAGCAGCAGGGCGGCGTCCGGGGCCTGGGAAACATTGATGCCTTGCTGCACCAGCGCCGTGATCAGGGCATTTACGAAAGCCCGCGAAAATTCGGTGGTGTACTCGGGCTCCTCCACATGGATCGGACGGCAGGGATGAAGGCCGGGGTTGCAGCGCTGGTTTTTCGAGAGGCTCTGCCCCAGGCTGCGGGCCGCGTCCTGGGCGATCGCCTGCCAGTGCTGGCCGGCCTGGAGCTTGGCCTGGGTGACGGCGGGAAAATTGCCGGCAATCGGGGCTTCGCTGTAGCGGGCATGCGGGTGCGGGCTTTCGGCCTGAATCAGGTTCCTGCTGGAAGAGCAGGCCGGCAGTCCAGGCCCCAGCAGACAAGCCAGGGCGATCAGGGTGAAAAGACGCATGGCGGGAGCGGGAAATCAAGGTTGGCGGGCATTGTAGCATCGCGGCTTCCCGCTTCATGCGACTCATTCGAGGCGGAAGCGCACCGGCAGAACCGCTTCTTCGAGACCATTGCCGGGCAGGCTGCGCAGGGTGCGGGCGGCCCGCAGGGCGGCCTGGTCGAGGCTGGGGTGGCCGCTGCTGCGGTCGATGCGGGCGGCTATGACGTGGCCGTTTCCGTCCAGGAAAATCTGTACCCAGACTTCTCCTTCGATGCCCTGGCGAATCGCCTCCCGGGGATAGAAATCCTCCTGGGCCGCCAGTGCCGCCATTTGTCGCAGGGCTTCCCGGGTCAGGGGGTCCTGGGACTCCGGGGCTTTATTGCGCGACGCTGGCGGCGCCTTGAGCGCTTGCCGGGGGGCTTGCCCGAGGGTTTGCCTGAGCACTGGCTCGGAGTGTCGAGGGGGGGCTTGAGGAGATTCCTTTGCCGCGGAGGGCGGCTCGTCCAGTTTCAGGTCAGGCAGGGGTAAGGAAGCGGGCTCGGGGGCCGGCGGCGGTCTGAGGCTGGCTGTCAGGGCTGGCCGGGGGGGCGGGGTGCCGGCTGTCGGCAGACCGGGAAGACCCAGCAGACCCAGGGCATGCAGGGCCAGAGAGAGCGCCAGGGCCAGTAATAGGGGTGAATGGGCTGACTTCATGCGAAAATCTTCCTTCCTCCATTCCTGGTCGCCAGGATCGGTTCGGGGGGTTCAGTTTGCGAGGAAGGAATCAGCATGCAAGGTCTGCCGTCATTCAAGTATTCAGGAGCCCCGGCCATCCTGTTGGCGCTGTTGGCGCTTCTGCCGCTGGGCACCGCCTGGGCGGAAGATGCCGGCTTCTGGCAACGGGTGCTGACAGCCAGCGGGCAGCAGGGGGCGGCTGATTTTACCCCACCCGATCCCGTCCGCTTTGGTGTCGTCATGGAACTGGGGGATATCGAGCAGGCCAAGGCCTGGCTGGATCAGGGTTTGCCCCCCGATTACATGGCCGACCGGGTGGGGAGCGGCCTGATGATCGGGGCCTGGGAGGGCAATCTGGCCCTGATGGAACTGTTCTACAGCCGGGGCGCCGATGTGAATCTGGTCAATAGTGCCGGAGAGCAGGCCCTGCTGCTGGCGGCCTGGAAGGGCAACCGTCAGCTGGTGGATTGGCTGCTGGAGCGGGGCGCCGAGTTGAACCGGGCCCCGGGGCAATGGTCGGCCCTGCATTACGCCGCCTTTTCCGGGCATCAGGAGCTGGTGAGCTACCTGCTGGAGCGGGGCGCCAACATCGATGCCCGCAGCCCCAATGGCTCGACCCCCCTGATGATGGCGATTTATGATGGCAAGCCGGGGGTGGCGAAGTTGCTGATTGAAAAAGGGGCTGACAAGGCGCCCCGCAACGACTGGGGCGACGGAGCGATGGAATGGGCCATGCGCTTCAATCAGATCGGCATTGCCAGGCTGATCGGCAGCCCCGAAGCATTCATGGTGGCGGCCAATCAACCCAAAGAGTCCTGGGGCCAGGACAGTCGTTCGGAAAAGGCCCCGGCAGATCTGGATAAGCTGATTCAGGCGCGTCGGCAGCTGATGGCCAAGGGGCTGTCCGTGGAACAGATCGACCGTAATATCGCCGCGCTGCGCGCCCGCTATGCCAAGGCCAGTGTGAGCCAGGAAGCCCTGCCGCCGCGCTCCACTGCCCTGGAAATCACGGCCAGGCGCGCCGATCCCTCGCGCCAGGGTGCCCGCATCGTCCAGACGCCCAGCTCCTACAAGCTGCCGCCCCGCGCCCCGAACAAACTGCCGGCGCGTCGGTAAGGAGTAAGGGGCTTGAACAGGTAAGGGGGCTTGCGGGTAAGGGGCCCTGCAAATAAGGGGCCCTGCAAATAAGGGGCCCTGCCGGAATTTGCCGGGGCGGAAGTTTTTGCCCCGGCATTGCCCGGAACTTGCCGCTTGACCCGTTTTGCCCGGGGCGCAAAGCGCCTGTTCCTTCAGGATCGAGCTGGCAAGGAAGTTGCTTTTCTGTTGGCAAGCGGCGCCAATCACGGTCAGCTGCGACGCTTGTGCAGGAGGTGGCGCCATGTCCAGTCTGGGGAATATCAAGAATCTGTCCGGCTTGTCCAATTTGTCCAATTTGTCCAACTTGCCCGGCGTCAGCAACGGGGTGCTGTCCTCCCTGGGGCTGGCCAGCGCCCAGAAAGGACGGGACTTTGCGGCCTCGGACTTTGCAACCTTGGACTTTGCGGCCTTGGACTTTGCAAAATCCCTGAACCTGCAGTTGGCCCGCATGCCGGCCCTGGCCGGGCTGGGTCCGGGCATCGATCCGGACCGCAATCTGCTGTCCCTCGACCCGGCCCGGCGTCAGCAAGCCCTGGCGGCAAACCGTGAGGAGGCCGTCAATACCCTTCAGCAATTCAGCAAGGACTTTTTCGAGTCAGCCAAAATGCCAGATGCCCAGAATGATCTGATCCCCGATCGCCAGGTCGACCTTGACCGGGTCATGAATTTCATTGCCGGCAACCCGGCTTCCCGGCAGCCGGCATCGGCTCAGGGCGACATGGCCATGCCGCCGGCCTACGTCGCCCAGGCCCTGGCGGCCTATACCCGGATGAGCCGGGGCTTCTGAATGAAGCCGCCGATGTGCCATGTTGTGGCTGGGTATGTGGCTGGAGGCTGGATGAGCGGCAGGTGGCAGGTGGCAGGTGGCTGGATGAGCGGCAGGCTTGCCGGATCGTGATCCATTCGTGATCTATTTCGATCTGCCCAGCCCCTTCGACACCGAAGTGGGCACCCTGAAACTGCTGGAGCCGCCCCATGCTTCCGCCAGCGCCCTGCGCGCCAGCTTGCTGGACGAAAGCTACGACAAGCCCTTCGTGCTCGATGACGGGCAATTGCGCTATCTCTACTTCAATACCCGCCTGATGCAGAGTGCCATGCGGATCAAGACGCCGGACAGCCTGGATCTGCGCTACACCCAGAAAATGATGGCCTTCCTGCTCTTTCACGGGCGCCCCAGGCGGGTGGTGCTACTGGGCCTGGGCGGCGGTTCCCTGCTCAAGTTCTGCTACCGGCGCCTGCCCGGCACTCATCTCACCGCCGTGGAACTGAGTCCCCATGTGCTCGCCTTCCGGGAATTGTTCCTGGTGCCGCCTGACGACGAACGCCTGAGCATTCTCCAGGGAGACGGCGCCGCCTATGTGGAAGACGCCGAAAAGGGGATCGACGTGCTGCTGGTGGATACCTTCGACAAGGAAGGTTTTGCGCCGGAACTGGCCAAGCGCGAGTTTTTCCAGAATGCCTGGGACAAGCTCTCGGGTAACGGCGTCCTGGTGGTGAATCTGGCCGGCGAGCCTGGCAGCTATGCGGGGCTGGTGGGCGAGGTGATGACGGTGTTTGACGATCAGGTGATCGTGGTTTCGGTGCCCGAGGATGGCAACCATATTCTCTATGCCTTCAAGGCCAGGAATTTCGATCCCCGCTGGCGCACCCTGCACCAGCTGGCCAAGGAACTGAAGGCCCGCCATGGCCTGGATTTTCCCCGTTTCGCCGAGTTGCTGGAGCGGGCCAGCAAGCAGGGCGTGGCCCGGCGCCTGCTGGCAGGGGAACTGCGCTAACCGCTCCGCTCCGCCCCGGCCTCCGGGTGTTGGCAATCCGCTCCCGGCGCCAGGGGCAAGCGGATGCCGGGCCCGGCCCCGGCCGGTATCAGGGCCGGTATCAGGGCCGGTATCAGGGCCGGTATCAGGGCCTGCGGCGCTGGCGGGCCGCTTCGTAGAGGGGCATGACGCGGGGTAGCTGCGCCTCGATTTCCGCGATGCGGTTCTCTCCCGAAGGGTGGGTGGAGAACCAGGGAATGCCGCCGCCCTGGCTTGCCTGTTCCATCTTCTGCCACAGGGTGATGCCGGCGCGAGGATCGAAGCCGGCCCGGGCCGACAGATCCAGGCCCACCACGTCGGCTTCGCTTTCGTCGTCCCGGGAGAACTTCAGGGTGAGCATGTCGCCGCCGAAGCGGAAGGCATCGGCATAGCGGCCGTTGCCGATCAAGCTGCCCAGCAGACCGGCGCCGAGCTCGGTGATCTGGGACTTGGCGATGCGTTCCCGGGCGTGCTCGCGCAGGGCGTGGGCGATCTCGTGGCCCATCACGATGGCGATCTCGTCGTCGGTGAGCTTGAGCCGATCGATGAGGCCGGTGTAGAAGGCGATCTTGCCGCCCGGCATGCAAAAGGCATTGATCTGCTTCGAGCCGATCAAATTCACTTCCCATTTCCAGCGCGCCGCATTCGGGTTGAAGCGCCCCGCGTGGGGGATGATCCGCTGGGCGATGCCGCGCAGGCGCTGCAGCTGGGGATGGTTGGACGGGGCCAGGGCGCCCTTGGACCTGGCCTCCTGGAGCAGCTGCCGGTATTCCTGGCTGGACTGCCGTTCCAGTTCGGCGGCGGGCACCAGCTCGCGCAGGGAGGAGGGCTCTTCAACCTCCACGCCGACCTGGGCGATCGAGCTTGCGGTGGGGGTCAGGCAGAGCCAGGCAAGGAGCCAGGGCAGGAGGGGTAGAAGGCGGCGCGGTGGCATGGATTCAGTACTCGTGTTTGTCGGTCCACATTTCCGGCACGAAGCGTACGACCCGGTTGCGGCCGGTTTCCTTGGCCCGGTACAGGGCGACGTCGGCAAATTTGACCGTCTGCCAGAAGGTGTCGCTGTCGTCTGGATAGTCGGCCATGCCGATGGAGATGGTCTTCTGCAGCACGGTGCCGCCGACATTGATGCGCAGCTTTTCCACCGCCAGGCGGATGTTCTCTGCCACCTGGAAGGCGCTGTCGCCGCAAGTGTCCTGCAGCACGATCAGGAATTCCTCGCCGCCGTAGCGGATCACCATGTCGGAGGTCCGCACGGCCTGTTTCATGATCTGGGCAACGGCCTTGAGCACGCTGTCGCCGGCATCGTGGCCGTAGGTATCGTTGACCATCTTGAAGTAATCCATGTCCAGCATCAGGATCGCCAGGTGGCTGCGCTTCCTGCGCACGTTGGCAACCAGGGTCTCCACATACTCTTCCAGGAAGCGGCGGTTATTGAGGCCGGTCATCGGGTCGCGCAGGGTGGATTCCTTCAGGCTTTCCATGAGCCGCCGGGCTTCCAGCACCGGGGCGGCTTCGCGCAGGTAGACGTTGATATAGGGCAGGGCGGCCTCGACACGCTCCTTGTCTTCCCCCCTGACCACCAGCTGCACGATGCTGCCCACCACGCCGGACTGGATGATGGGAAAGCACAAATAACCATAATCCCCCCCTTCGGCCGGAGGCTTGAAAGCATAGCAGATGTCGGGCTGGACGATGCCATCCACCAGATGGCCGGTGCGGCGGGCCCGGCAGGTTTCCGGGCGGTCGAGGATATGGGGATTGCACCAGCGGCAGGGAGCGTTCAGGGTCCCGTCGACGATGAGGGTGCTCATCTCGTTCTTGTCGTGGGCCACCTCGTAGATGGAGAACTCCGTCAGCTTGAATTCGTCTTCGAGGGTGGCGGCCAGGCGCTGGTAAACCTCGATCTTGGCCTCGTCCTCTTCGATGGCCTGCTTGAAGTGGGAGGCCTTGGTGAGCCCTTCGACCATGTCGATGGTCGCCGTCAGCAGGTTTTCGCCAGGCTTGGGGGCGCGGCCGGTGAGTTGGGCCACATCCCGGCCGATACGGTTCAGGCCTTCATCCAGAAACGCCAGGAGCCGGTTCATGTCAAAGGCGATCTGGCCGATCTCATCTCCAGTCTGCTTGTTGACATGGCCCTTGAAGTTGCCTTCGATGGCCTGGTGCACCGCCTCTTCCACGGCATTGGCCGTATCCGAAATGGGGCGCAGCAAATGACGCAGCAGCACGAACAACAACAGCACGAACAGGCTCACCGCCCCGACGATGCCGGCCACGGTGAGGATGGCCTGCTGGCGCAGGGGGGCGATGGACATGGTCATGGTGACGGCGCCGAGCACGTCGCCATCCCGGACCTGATGGCACTGGAGGCAGTTGGGCAGGCCCCGGGCGCTGGCGATGTAGGGAATGGTGCCCCGGAAAATCAGGTCGTCGCCATTTTCGATGACGCGAAATTGGGGTTGGCCGTCCTGAAGCACCTGCTGTTCAATCTCATCGGGCGGCACTTCTCCCTTGCTGGCCTTGCCGAACTGCTGATCCACCAGGGGCGAGCGGATGACATAGGCGGACTTGAGCCCCTGGACTTCAGTCAGACGCTTCAGGAATTGCTGGCGCTGGTCGATCACGCCGTTGATCATGGACTCGGTCAGGTGAACCCGGACGATTTCCGCCGCCGTGCGGATGTGCTCGGTGGCGCTGGCAATCGAAAAGCTGCGAAAGGCATACAGGCTGATCGCCACCAGGACGGCAACCAGGGTCGCCGCAATGGCGAGGAAAAACAGCGAAATCTTGGAATTGAGACGCATATGTCCCGTTTCTCCCTGGAAGCATTTCTGGTATCGAGGGCGGATTATGCCGTCTTAAGTGGGATGGTGGGAACCTGAGCCGACCTGTGGCCGGCAGCAAGCGCGTGGGACCGGTCAGAATCCACCTTGTGGGGGTACGCGGTTGGCTCACAAGGTGTTCTTGATGAAGGGCAGCAGGAGCGGAATCAGCAGGGCGGTGAGCAGGCCGTTGAGGCTCATCGCCAGGGCCGCGAAGGCGCCCATCTGCGGATTGATCTGCATCGCCCGGGCGGTGCCGATGCCGTGCGCGGCCAAGCCGATGGCAAAGCCCTGGGCGGCGGGGTCGCGCACCCGGATCAGGTTGAACAGGTAAGGGTATGCCACGGCTCCGAAAATGCCGGTCACGATCACCATGCCGGCGGTGAGCGAAGGGATGCCGCCGATGCCTTCGGCGATGCCCATGGCGATGGGGGTGGTGACCGATTTGGGGGCCAGGGAAAGAATGGTGGCCGGGCTGGCGCCCAGCAGCTTGCCGATCGCCATGGCCGAGACGATGGCGGTGAGGGAGCCCGCCAGCAGGGCGGCCAGGAGCGGCAGCAGCATGGCCCGGACCTTGCGGAAATGGCGGTAGAGGGGCACGGCCAGGGCCACGGTGGCGGGACCGAGCAGAAAGTGCACGAACTGGGCTCCGTCGAAATAGGTCTGGTAGGAAGTGCCGGTGGCCTGCAGCAGCAGCATCAAAAAGGCGACGGCGAGCAGCACGGGATTGGCCAGGGGATGATTGCCGGAGCGCTGGTAAATGAAGAGGGCGCCTTGGTAGGCCAGCAGGGTCAGGGCCAGCCCCAGGAGCGGCGAGGCCGCCAGATACATCCAGATTGCCTGGAGTTGCGGGCTCATGGCTGTTCTCCCTTGGGAGCCAGCCACTTCAGCACCAGGGCGGTGACGGCCATGGCGAGCAGGGTGCTGCCCACCAGGGCGACGCTGAGCGGCAGCCATTCTTTTGCCAGGGTATGCAGGTGCAGCAGCAGGCCGGTGCCCGCCGGAACGAAGAGGAGCGACAGGTGTTGCAGCAGGTTCTGGGAAGTCTGCTGCAGTTCCTCGCCCGGCCCGCCCTTGATGAGCAGGAAGGCAAACATCAGCATCAGACCCAGTACGGGGCCGGGCATGGGCCAGCCCAGGCCCCGGGTGATGATTTCACCCGCCAGCTGGAAAAGGATGATCTGCGTGAAAGCGGCAAGCATGGCAATTCCCCTGATGACGAGGGCGCCAGTGTATTACCGTGGCCACCCCAAGATAAGTGGCAGCCAGGTGCGTTCATCTTTTACTTTTTGTCAGGGCGGAGGGCTGGATTCAGCTTGCGCCCGCGCTTTGAGCGCGAAAGCGGGCGCAAGCTTCGGCGTAGCTCAGGCGCAGGGGCTGGGCTTTGGTGGTGCGGCGGTTGATCATGCGTATCGAGAAGGCCTCCATCCAGGTCCAGTATTCCTGCCGCAGGGCCTGGGGAAAATCGGTATCGCACATGGCTTGCAGCAGTTTTTCCAGCCATGCCTCCCGGGCCTGTTCGTCGATGCTGAAAGGGAAGTGGCGGGTGCGCATGCAGGTGTTGCCGTGGGCCTGGCTGAAATCCTCGGGGCCGCCGCAGGTTTCCACCACGTAGTCGGCGATGCGCTCCACCAGGATGGCAAACTGCTCCGGGTCGGGGGTGAACAGGTGGCCGATGCGGCTGGACCGGAGCAGGGCGTGGTGGTGCCGTACCAGCCGGCGTAATCCCTCGGCGCCCAGGCCGGCCAGGATGGCAGGGCCGGGAAAGTGCACTTCCGGCATTTCCAGCTCGTGGCTGGCCGGGACCACCCGGCCCAGGGCCGCCCGCCCTTGCTGGGCACAGCTGCAACTGGCGGGGGACGGGGCCTGGACTTCAGGTTGGGAGGTGGGGTTCTGACACATGGAAAAACTCCTTGGTGGGGGGTGAAATGGAGGGCGGGCCCGCTGCCAGCCGCTCAGGGCCCGCTGCCAGCTGCTTGTGGCCCGCTGCCAGCCGCTCAGGGCCCGCTGCAGCAGTCCGGGGGAAATATCGTAGAGGGCTTGCAGATTGGCTGGATTGAGCACCTGCTCCGGGGGGCCGGCGGCGCGGATGCGGCCGTTTTCCAGGAGCAGGACCCGGGTGGAGGCGAGCAGGGCGTGTTCCGGGTGGTGCGTGCTCATCAACACGCCGTAGCCGGCGGCGGCCAGTTGCCCCAGGCGTTCCAGCAGGCGTAGCTGATGGCCGTAGTCCAGCCCGGTGGCCGGTTCGTCCATGATCAGCAGGCGGGCACCCTGGGCCAGGGCCCGGGCGATCAGGGCCAGTTGGCGTTCGCCGCCGGAAATTTCGGTGTAGGGGCGCCCGGCCAGGTGCGGGATGCCCACCTGCTCCAGGGCCGCCGCCGCGATCTCCCGGTCCTCCCGGGAAGGGGCGCGGAACAGGCTGCCGGCGGGCAGGCGCCCCAGCAGCACCACCTCCATCACCGAGTAGGGAAAGGGGGTGATGTGGATCTGGGGCACGTAGGCCAGCTCCCGGGCCAACTGGCGGCGGGGCCACTGTCCCAGGGGCCTGCCGTCCAGCAGAAGTTCGCCCCGGGCCGGGTTCAGCAGGCCCAGCAGGAGGCGCAGCAAGGTGCTCTTGCCGGCGCCATTGCTGCCCAGGAGCGACACCACCTGGCCCGGCTTGAGGCTCAGGGAAATGCCGTCCAGGACCAGGCGCTGGCGATAGGCAAAGGCCAGGTGCCGGGCTTCGAGCTTCATACCCAGCCTTTGCGGGCCCGGTGTAGCACCAGCAGGAAGGCCGGGATGCCCAGCAGCTCGGTGACGATGCCGATGGGGATTTCCGTCTCGGCCAGGTTGCGGGCCAGGCCGTCGGCCAGCAGCAGGAAGATGGCGCCCAGCAAGGCGCTGGCGGGCAGCAGCAGGCGGTTGCCGGGACCGGTGATGAGCCGGGCGATGTGGGGCACCAGCAGGCCGACCCAGCCGATCACCCCGGCCAGGGAAACGGTCAGGGCCGAAATCAGGGTGGCCAGGGCAATGACTCCGTAACGCACGCGCCGGATCGGCAGGCCCAGGGTGGCGGCCTCGTCTTCCCCCATGGACAGGGCATCCAGGGCCCGGCCCAGGCTGGCCAGCAGGAGGATGCCCAGCCCCATGGGGATGGCCACCCGGGCCAGGTCGGGCAGCTCGGCGGTGGCCAGGCTACCCATCAGCCAGTAGACGATGGCGGGCAGCTGGTTGTAGGGATCGGCCACATACTTGACCAGGGAGAGCAGGGCGGTGAACAGGGCGCCGCTGATGATGCCCCCCAGCACCAGCATCACCAGGGAACCGCCGAACAGGCCGGCGATGCCGACGCCGATGGCCACGGCCAGGAAGCCGGTGGCAAAGGCGCCCACCTGCATGATCCACCAGCTGTCCGAGAACACCAGGCCCAGGGCGGCTCCGGCGGCGGCGCCCGGGAGCACCCCGAGCAGGCCCGGCGACACCAGGGGGTTGCGGAACACGGCCTGGTAGGCGGCACCGGAAATGGACAAGGCGGCGCCCACCAGGACGGCGGTGAGTACCCGGGGCAGGCGGATGTCCACGATCAGGTTGTGCAGCAGGGCCTGGCGCTGGGCTTCCAGTTCTCCCAGGTCCAGCTGGTGCAGCAGGAAGTGCAGCACCTCTCCCGGGGGCAGGGGATAGCGTCCCAGGGACAGGGAGACCAGCATGGTGCCCAGCAGGGTCAGGAGCAGCAGGGGCAACAGGCAGCGGCGCATGGCTTGGCAGTATGCGGGCTTACTGGAACAGGGCCTGGTACTGGGCCTCGCTCAGCTCCGTATCCAGCACCAGGCGGTAGAAGCGGCGGGTCTCGGCGGGCAGGTCGAAGGCAAAGCGTTGCGGGTGGAACAGGCTGGCCAGCCACTGGGCGCCCAGGGCCCGCATCATGGAAGGGGGGCGGTCGATCCAGTTGTGGGGCCAGCGCGGCACTACATGGATGCGGCCCTCGCGCACGGCCTTCACCCCTTGCCAGCGGGGATCCTGGCGCACGCTGGCGGCAAAGCCCCGCTCGTGGGTGATGATGATGTCGGGGGCGTAGGCCAGCACCTGTTCCAGGCTCACCTTCTCCATGCCCGTATGGTCCTTGGGGCTGCAGCGATGGACGTTGTAGCCCCCGGCTAGTTCGATGGCTTCGGTGTGGAAGGAAAGGTGGCAATCGGTCGCCAGGCCGTCGGGCCCTTCGGCGTAATAGACCCGGGGCCGCCGGGATTCCGGTACCTCCTGGCGCAGCTGGTCCAGGCGCTGCAGGGCCTGTTCCACGTAGGCCGCCAGGGCCTCGCCCCGGGCTTCCCGGCCCAGCAGGCGCCCCGTGTAGCGCAAGGCGGCGGGCCAGTCGTGCAGGGTGTCGAGCTTGATGAACACCACCGGCAGGCCCATCTTGGCAAAGGCGGATTCCACCTTGCCGGCATCGATCTGGGGACTCTGCCAGGCCAGGGCGAAGTCCGGCTTCAGGGCCATCACCGCCTCGGCGTTCATGTGCTGGCCCATGCCGAACACGCCGCCCACCACCGGCAGCTGGCGCAGCCGGGGGGGAAAGTAGGCGGCCGCGGCCGGCGGGATGGGAAAGCTCAGGCCGACCATCAGCTCCGGCGCCAGGGCATGCAGCAGCACATTCAGGGGCGGAGCCGAGCCGAATACCCGCTGGATCTGTTCGGGGAGCTGCACCCGGCGGCCGTTCATGTCGGTGATTTCCCGGGCTTCCAGGGGGGCGGCAAGGGCCAGGATCAGGCCCAGGCAGAGTAGTAGTTTATGCATCGTCGATTCCTCAGAAGGTGAAGGCCAGTTTCGCGGCCAGGGTGCGGGGGCTCCGGGGTCGTCGGTGGAGGCTTTCCGCGGAACGGGTGACAGGCTTGTTATCTAATATCGTATATAGCGAGGGTCGTATCCACGTCAGGAGGGGTGGCAAATTGTGTGCCAACACCACTATCCTTGCAGGTTAAGGGTTCTGGAGCGGACTTGTGTTTCGTTATGTTGTTTTGTTTACAACGATTGTCGGAAAGCTGCCAGGGCCGGGGGCGGAAAAGGGTTGGAAAAGGGTTGGAAAAGGGTTGGAAAAGGGTTGGAAAAGGCTCGGGCGCGAACTATGGGTAGAATGTCCAGGCTGCATGCAAAGGAGCGCAAAGGAGCGGGTCCCATGGATCTCTGGATATTGATGGTTTTGATTCTGGCCAGCGGAGTGCTCTCCATGGCGGAAATGGCGGTGGGGGCGAGCCGTACTGCTCATCTGAGGATGATGGCCGATGAGGGCCAGGAGGGGGCGCGCACGGTGTTGCAGTTCCGGGAAAGCCCGAGCCGCCTGCTGGCCACCACCCAGCTGGGCATCACGGCCCTGGCCATGCTCTCCGGCATCTTCGGCGAGGCCCTGTGGGTGCCGCGCCTGGAAGCCGGGATCGTGCTCCATCTCCCGGCGGCGGCGCCTTTTGCGTATGGTTTATCCCTGGCGCTGGTGGTGACCGTGGTGACTTTCTTCAGCCTGGTGTTCGGCGAGGTGGTGCCCAAGCGGCTGGCCCTGGCCCGGCCCGAGGCCGTGGCGGTGGCCATGTCCGGGCTCATGGACTGGATGCTGCGCCTGGCCGGGCCGCTGATCTGGGGGGTGTCGCGCACCTCCGACGCGGTGTTGCGGTTCTTTCCCGCCAAGGGCTCGGCAGAGGCTTCGGCCTCGGATGAAATCCGCATCCTGATCGAATCCGGGCGCAAGGACGGGCGCCTGGATGAAACCGAGAGCGAGATTCTCGGCAATGTCTTTCGCCTCGATAACCGGCGGGTGGGGGCGATCATGACCCCGGCGGCCAACATCGCCTACCTCGACCTGACCCTGCCCCGCGAGGCCAATATGGCCGTACTGCAGGCGCGCAGCGTTTCCCGCTTTCTGGTCTGCAAGGGCGGTGTGGTGAATCCCCTCGGCTTCGTCGAAAGCCGGGACTTGCTGCGTACCGTGCTGGCGGGCAAGAGCCTGGATTTCGGCGCCCTCTCCCCGGTGACGCCGCACTATGTGCCCAATGCCCTGTCCCTGATCGGTTTGCTCGAATTCTTCAAGGCCAACCGCACCCAGATCGCCCTGGTGGTCAATGAATTCGGCGCCACCGAAGGACTGGTGACCCTGTCCGACCTGATGGGCACCGTGGTGGGCGACGTGCTTTCCGGTGCCGTGGAGTCTCCCCTGGCCCTGCCCCGCGAGGATGGCAGCTGGCTGCTCGATGGCCTCTTGCCCACCGATGAATTGAAGGAGTTGCTGGAACTGCCGGAGTTGCCCGGGGAAGAATTGGGTAACTACCACACCCTGGGGGGCTTCGTGGTGTCGCAACTGGGCAAGGTGCCCAAGAAGACGGAAGCCTTCATCTGGGGCGGCTGGCGCTTCGAGGTGATGGATATGGAAAAGAACCGGGTGGACGAGGTGCTGGCCAAGCGGGTGGAGGGCTAAGACTGCCGCTGCTGCAGCAGGCAGTAAAGCCGTTCCCGGTCCTCGGGCGTCAGTTCCGGGTTGCTGTCTTCCGGGGCAAAATGCAGTTTGAAGGCGGCGCTGGCAGCCTCCGGACGGGAAGGGTCATAACCCAGGGCGGCAAGGCCTGGCAGGGCATCGAAATCCGCCGGTGTTTCCGGGTAGGGCGGCGCGCACCAGAGGCCGAAGCCGGCGGCGGCCAGCTGGGCCCAGGGAAAATGAATGCTGGGATCGGCCTTGCGTCCCGGGGCCACATCGGCGTGCCCGAGGAAATTGGCCCGGGGAATCTGGTGCCGGGTCTGGATGTCGGTGAGCAAGGCCAGCAGGGCATCGATCTGGACCGGGGGGAAGGGCTCGAAACCATTGTTGTCCAGTTCGATGCCGATCGAGGCGGAGTTCATGTCGGTCTGTCCGCCCCACCAGGAAACTCCGGCATGCCAGGCGCGCTGGCTTTCATCCACGAGTTGCAGCACCCGGCCGTCGCGCCCGACCAGGTAGTGGCTGCTGACTTTGCTGGCCGGGCTGGTGAGGGTGCTCAGGGCGGCTTCCAGGGTGTTGTTGCTGGTGTGGTGCAAGATCACATAATTGGCCCGGCGCGGCTCGAAGTTGGGGGAAGGCCGCCACTCGGCCGCGGGACTGCCCAGGCGCGGCGTGACCGGGGCGCAGGCCGATACGATGAGACAAAGTAGCAGTAGGGCGCCGCGCATCGCAATCATCGCAACGCAGCAACAGCGAGCAGGAAAGTCGCAGGGCGGGTGGTGGCAGGCATGGGGGAGGCCAGAGGAGCAGGAGGCGCTATTGTAGCAAGGGCGCATGCTTGGCAGTTACGTCAGCGGCGCACCGCCAGAAACGCCCCGGTTTGTGCCGGGGCGATGCTCGTTCAGGGGCCTGGCGCTTATTCCATCGCCTCATAAAGCGGCAGGGTCAGGAACTCGGGGAATTCGGGCGCCAGGCTCATGGTCTCGAAGATGCCGGCGGCCTGGTCGTAGGTCGCGGTGTCCTCGCCCTGGGCGCTGACGGTGGCCTTGACCTTGGCGAGTTCCTCGGGGATCAGGCTGCGCACCATCCCGGCGGTGACCTTGCGGCCGTCGTCGAGCACGCCCTTGGGCGACACCACCCATTGCCACACCTGGGAGCGGGAGATTTCCGCGGTGGCGGCGTCTTCCATCAGGTTGTGGATGGGCACGCAGCCGTTACCGGCCAGCCAGGAGCCGAGGTAGTGGATGCCGACGTTGATGTTGTTCCGGAGGCCGGCTTCGGTGATCGGCTGCTCGGGCTGGAAGTTGAGCCAGTCCTTGGGCCCGAACTTGCCTTCCACCTGCTTTTCCCACTGATTGGGCTTGTCGCCCAGCACCTTCTGGAATTCCTCGGCGGCGATGGACACCAGACCGGGGTGGGCCACCCAGCCGCCGTCGAAACCATCGTTGGCGTCGCGGGTCTTGTCGTGGCGGATGCCGGCCAGGGCCTTTTCATTGGCCACCGGATCGTTCTTGATCGGGATCAGGGCGCTCATGCCGCCCATGGCCGGGGCGCCGCGCTTGTGGCAGGCCTGCACCAGGGCCAGGGCGTAGGCGCGCATGAAGGGTACTTCCATGGTGATGGCGCTGCGCTGGGCGAGGCAGAAGTCCTTGTTGTTCTTGAACTTCTTGATGCAGGAGAAGATGTAGTCCCAGCGTCCGGCATTGAGGCCGGCGGAGTGCTGGCGCAGTTCGTAGAGGATTTCTTCCATCTCGAAGGTGGCGAGAATGGTTTCCACCAGCACCGTGGCCTTGATGGTGCCCTGGGGCAGGCCGATGTGGTCCTGGGCCATGACGAAGATGTCGTTCCACAGCCGTGCTTCGAGATGGCTTTCCATCTTCGGCAGGTAGTAGAACGGGCCGGCGCCGCGGGCCACCTGTTCCTTGGCATTGTGGAAGAAGGCCAGGGCGAAGTCGAAGATGCCGCCGGAGACGCGCTGGCCGTCGACGAGCACATGCTTCTCGTCCAGATGCCAGCCGCGCGGCCGGATCTGCAGGGTGGCGATCTTGTCATTGAGTTGGTAGACCTTGCCGGTTTCGTTGGTGAAGCTGAGTTCGCGGCGGATGGCCTGGTACAGATTCACCTGACCCTGGACCTGGTTTTCCCATTTCGGGCTGTTGGAATCCTCGAAGTCGGCCATGTAGGAATCGGCGCCGGAGTTGAAGGCGTTGATGATCATCTTCGCTTCGACCGGGCCGGTGATTTCCACGCGGCGGTTTTCCAGGGCCTTGGGCAGGGGCGCCACCTTCCAGTCGCCTGCGCGGATTTGCTGGGTTTCGGGCAGGAAATCGGGCATCTCGCCGGCGTCGATACGGGCCTGGCGTTCGAGGCGGGCTTTCAGCAGTTCCTGGCGGCGGGGCTCGAACGCCCGGTGCAGCCTGGCTACCAGTTCCAGGGCGGCGGGGCTGAGGATGAATTCCCATTCGGGCTTGATCGGGGCGGTGATCTGCACGCCGGCGGGCAGGGTGAGGCTCATGGTGATCCTTTCGGGATTAAAAGAATTGATTCGAATACCTGGGACAGGGTGGAGTCTATTGCACGGGTGGAGGAAAATAAATACGCTGTTTTGGCAATTTATCTTTTACTCAGGATACAAAACAGACTGATGGATCATCTCAAGCAAATCGAAACCTTCGTGGCCGTGGCGACCCGGGGCAGCCTTTCCGCCGCCGCCCGCGCCGCAGGCGTGACGCCCGCCATCATCGGCCGCCGCCTCGATGCCCTGGAGTCCCGCCTGGGCGTCAAGCTCCTGGTGCGCACCACCCGGCGCCTGTCCATCACCTTTGAAGGCGAAGCCTTTCTGGAGGACTGTCAGCGCATCCTCAGCGACCTGGCCAACGCGGAGGCCAGCGTTTCCGCCGGCGGGGTCAAGGCGAGCGGCCACCTCAAGCTTTCCGCCCCGGCGGGTTTTGGCCGCCGCCATGTGGCGCCCTTGGTGATGCGCTTACTCGAGGAAAACCCGGAAGTCACCGCCAACATCGATCTCTCCGACCGGCTGGTGGACCTGGTCAATGAGGGCATCGACTGCGCCGTGCGCATCGGCGAGATGCCCGACTCCAGCCTGGTGAGCGTGCGCCTCGGGGAAATGCGGCGCCTGGTGGTGGCCAGCCCCGCCTATCTGGCCCGCCGCGGCCGGCCGGAAAGCCTGGAAGACCTGGCCCGGCACAATTGCCTTTCCCTCAGTCAGCAACGGGGCTGGGTGTTCCGGGACCCGGCCGATCCGGCCAGGACTCTGATGTTCAAGGTGAGCGGGAGCTTGACCTGCAACGACGGCGCAGTGCTGCATGACTGGGCGCTGGCCGGGCAGGGCTTGTCCTGGCGCTCCTTGTGGGAAGTGGGCGAGGATCTGCGGGTAGGGCGGCTGGTCGGCGTGCTGGAACACCTGGCCGCGCCGCCCGTGGGCATCTTTGCCGTCTTTCCCGAGCGGCGTCATCTGCCGCTCAGGGTGCGGCTCTTCATCGACCTTCTGAAGAACACCTACTCCAGCCCCGGCTATTGGGAGTAAAGGGGGCGCAGGACGCAGCTTTCTCGGCGATAATTTGCCTTCTCTTGCCTGGAAGGATCTTCATGAGTGGCCCCTGTACCGCCTCCTTTTCCCTGGCTCCCCTGGGGGCCGTGATCCTGGCTGCCCAGGCGATTCAGGAAGCCCGGGCCATGGGGGCCGAATATGAAGCCGTGCTGGCCCAGGCCCGGGTGCGGGAACAGCAGCGCCTGGCCCGGCGCCAGGAACGGCAGGCGGCCCAGGCCGACCGGCTGGCCGCCCTGCAAGCCCGGGTGGAAAGCCTGGAACGGCGAGTGCTGCGCCTCGCCAGTCTGCTGGAACAGACTCCCGATTTGCCGCTCCCGCCCCGGGGCGCGGCGATGGAAGCCTGGGCCGCCCATGTGCGGCAACTGGAAGCCCGGCTCCAGGGCCTGGAAGCCCGGGTGGCGGCCAGCGCTGGCAAGGCCGTGCGCCAGGCCCTGGAGGCCGTAGGCGACAGCCCCGACCTGGATGCCATCCTGGCCCTGTATCTGGCCCGGCGCCAGGTGGAGCGAGGCGAGGCGGAGCAGGCCGCCTGGCAGGCCACGCTGGAACGGGTGCTGGCCCGGCTGGAACTGCCGGCCGGCAAGGCCCTGCCGGCCCGGCTCGAAGCCCTGGCCCGGGAAGTGATCCTGGCCGAGACCCCGGCCCGGGCCGAACTGCTGGCCAACGAACTGCGCCTGCAGGTGCATCGGCTCGCCCAGGACCAGGC
>NZ_JBASOH010000097.1:0-10148 GCF_049658005.1 Azovibrio sp.
GAGGAATACTGCGCCCAGGTCAGCGACGAGCACACGCCCGAGCAACCGGTCAAGCCCTGGCGCTACTCGCAGTTCTGTGAGAACTACCGACAATTCGCCAAGCGGCTCAAGCGCTCGATGCGCCAAGTCCACCGCGCCGGCGAGAAGCTGTTCATCGACTATGCCGGCCCCACCATCGCGTTGACGCACGGCGGCAAGGCCCACATCTTCGTGGCGGCCATGGGTGCCTCGGGCTATTGCTTCGCTCTGGCTACGCCCGCGCAAACAGGCGCCCACTGGCTGCACGCGACGGCGCGCGCGCTGGCCTTCTGCGGTGGCGTGCCGCAACTGATCCTAAATCCGGGAGTTACCCCGTCAATGCGAGCGGCTCTGGCGGAAGCCAGGGCGGCAGCGGACGGGTGATTTTCGCCACCACATAGTCCACGAACGCCTTCCAGCGGTTGGCCTGGGGCAACTGCTCCGCAACTGACCTCACATGACCGAGAGCCGCACGGATATTGGCGATGAGCGCCGCCAGCTTGTCACGGCGGCAGGCATCGGCGTCAAGTAAGTGAGGTCTGTCCGGCATGCTTGACCGCCCACCCCGGCGAGCAGCAAGGCGCGGCTCGTGATGGCCTCCGTTCGGGCGCCCGGTTTGGCGGATGGGCTTTGGCCGCACGGTGTTCCCGCCCGGGAGAGACCACGACATCGAGCACCCGGCGCAGGTTGCCGACCCAGTAGGTGGGTAGCGCATGGCTGGGGCGCCCCGGCTTCCTGGGGTTATCGCTGACCTGGGCACCGTCCTGCTTGCCGTACAAAGGCTTGATGGGGGTGTCGATGTCCAGGATCCCCGGGGTGTTCAAGGCCGCCTGCACGCTCTCCAGCCATTGGGGCACGAGCCAGGCCTGGCTTTGCGCTTGGCTCATGCGGGCCAGGGCGCGGCGTAGCGCGTCTTCGCGGATGCTCCTGATTACGGATGCTCCTGATTACAGCAGGCCCTGATTACAGCAGGCTCTGATTACAGCAGGTCCTGATTACAGCAGAACTCGTTCGATACCGCCGCTGCTGGCTTTCCTGACGTAATCCGCCATCCAGTTTTCTCCGAGCAGGTACTTCGCCATTTCCACCACGATGTACTCGGCCTCGACCCCGGCATCGCCGCGGTAACGGGACAGGCCCTGCAGGCAGGAGGGGCAGGAGGTGAGGATCTTCACCTGGCCGTCGAAGGAATCCCGGCGCAGCTGGGCGGCGCCTTGCTCGATTTCTTCCTGCTTCCGGAAACGGACCTGGGTGGAGATGTCCGGACGGGTCACCGCCAGGGTGCCGGATTCGCCACAGCACCGGTCGGACAGATCCACTTGTTTACCCATCAGCTCGTTGGCCACCTTGATGCCCGGATAGATCTTCATCGGGGTATGGCAGGGGTCGTGGTACAGGTAACGGGTACCCTGCACACCATCCAGCTTGAGACCCTGTTCCATCAGATACTCGTGGATATCCACCAGGCGGCAGCCGGGGAAGATCTTCTCGAATTCATACTTCAAGAGCTGGTCCATGCAGGTGCCGCAGGACACCACCACGGTCTTGATGTCGAGGTAGTTGAGGGTGTTGGCGACCCGGTGGAACAGCACGCGGTTGTCGGTGACGATCTTCTGGCCCTTGTCCTCCTCGCCGGCCGAGGTCTGGGGATAGCCGCAGCACAGGTAGCCCGGCGGCAGCACCGTGATGGCGCCCACTTCGTAGAGCATGGCCTGGGTGGCGAGGCCTACCTGGGAAAACAGGCGCTCGGAGCCGCAGCCGGGGAAGTAGAACACCGCATCGGATTCCTCGGTGGTCTTCCGGGGATTGCGGATCACCGGGATCACCGTGTCGTCTTCGATATCCAGCAGGGCCCGGGAGGTGCGCTTGGGCAGGCCGCCGGGCATGGGCTTGTTGATGAAGTGGATGATCTGGGTCTTGAGCTCGGGCCGGCCCAGGGTGGCGGGCGGGTGTTGCACCGACGCCTGGATCAGGCCCAGGGACTTGCCGATGGCGTGGCCCAGACGCTGAGCCTTGTAGCCCCACTCGATCATCCCCTTTCGGACCAGCTTGATGGTGGCCGGGTCCTTCATGGTCAGGAAGGCCATGGCGGCGGCGGTGCCGGGCACGAACTTCTTCTTGCCCTGTTTTCTGAGGAAGTTCCGCATGGCGACGGTGACATCGCCGAAGTCGATATCCACCGGGCAGGGGTTCAAGCACTTGTGGCAGACCGTGCAGTGATCGGCCACGTCGTTGAACTCATCGAAGTGCTGCAGGCTGATGCCGCGCCGGGTCTGTTCCTCATACAGGAAAGCCTCGATCAGCAGGCTGGTGGCAAGGATCTTGTTGCGCGGGCTGTAGAGCAGGTTGGCGCGGGGCACGTGGGTCGAGCATACCGGTTTACATTTGCCGCAGCGCAGGCAGTCCTTGATCATGTGCGAGATGCGGCCCGCCTCGGACTGCTCCATGATCAAGGATTCGCTGCCCAAGAGCGAGAAGGACGGCGTGTAGGCATTGGAGAGGTCGCCGCCGGACATCAGTTTGCCCTTGTTGAAGTGGCCTTCCGGGTCCACCCTGGCCTTGTACTCGCGGAAGGGGCGGATTTCCTCCTCGCTGAGGAATTCCAGCTTGGTGATGCCGATGCCGTGCTCGCCGGAGATCACCCCATCCAGGGAGCGGGCCAGATGCATGATGCGCTCCACCGCCAGGTTGGCGGTCTGCAGCATCTCGTAATTGTCGGAATTGACCGGGATGTTGGTATGCACGTTGCCGTCGCCGGCATGCATGTGCAGGGCGACGAAGACCCGGCCGCGCAGCACTTCCTTCTGCACGGCTTCCATCTTTTCCGACAGGGGCCGGAACACCGGGCCATCGAAGATGAAATCGAGCGGCTCCTTCAGCTCCTTCTTCCAGGAAGCGCGCACCGAATAATCCTGGAGGCGGTGAAAGAGCACCGGATTGGCGGCCTTGTTAGTGAGTTCCCCGGCCTCGATGCCGAATTCGGCGAAGCGGGCTTCGGCCTTTGGCAGGGGCAGGTCGAGGTTATCCAGCATCCACTGCCAGCGGGCGCGCACGCTGGCGATGTGTTCCAGGGCCTGGTCGCGCCGGTCGCCGATCAGTTCGGCCTTGTCCAGCTTCGAGTCGCCCACCTTGACCGGCAGGTCGCCCTGGAAGAAGCGCGTCAGGGCATCGCACAAATCGAGCTTGTTCTGTAAGGACAGTTCGATGTTGATGCGCTCGATGCCGTCGCAGTATTCGCCCATGCGCGGCAGGGGAATCACCACGTCCTCATTGATCTTGAAGGCATTGGTGTGGCGGGAGATGGCGGCGGTGCGGGAGCGGTCCAGCCAGAACTTTTTGCGGGTCTCGGGGGAGACGGCGATAAAGCCCTCGGCACCGCGGCTGTTGGCCATGCGCACCACCTCGGAAGCGGCGGCCATCACCGCATCCTCGTCGTGGCCGACGATGTCGCCGATCAGCACCATCTTCGGGCGGCCGTGCCGCTTGGCCTTGGTGGCGTAGCCGACGGCCTTCACATAGCGCTCGTCCAGGTGTTCGAGGCCGGCGAGCCGTACCCCGGCCTGATGGCCTTTGCCACCCGGCTTGAAGTAATCGGTGATCTCGACGATGGAGGGCACGGCCTCGCGCACCTGGCCGAAGAATTCCAGGCAGACGGTACGGATCACCGGCGGCATCTGGTGCAGCACCCAGCGTGCCGCGACGATGATGCCGTCCGTGCCTTCCTTTTGTACGCCGGGCACGCCGCCCAGGAACTTGTCGGTCACGTCCTTGCCCAGGCCGGCCTTGCGGCAGCTGGCGCCGGGCATTTCCAGGACTTCCTCGGCCAGCAGGTTCTTGCCGCCCACATCGAAACGCTTGAGCCGGAACTGCACCCGGTCCTGCTCGTGGATCTTGCCGTAGTTGTGGTTCAGACGTTCCACTTCCAGCCAGTTGCCGTCCGGAGTCACCATCTTCCACCAGGCCAGGTTGTCCAGGGCCGTGCCCCAGAGCACGGCTTTCTTGCCCCCGGCGTTCATGGCGATGTTGCCGCCGATGCAGGAGGCGGAAGCCGAGGTGGGGTCCACGGCGAACACCCGGCCGGCCTTGCCGGCGGCTTCGGAAACCCGGTCGGTGACCACGCCGGCGCCGGTGCGGATGGTGGCGTAGGGCTCGGTGTGGCCGGGCAGGACGATCTCCTCCACCGGGCCCAGGTCGATCAGCTTCTCGGTGTTGATCACCACCGAGTAACGGCTGAGCGGCACGGCGCCGCCCGTATAACCGGTGCCGCCACCGCGGGGAATGATGGTCAGTCCGGCCTCGATGCAGCCGCGCACCAGGGCGCCGATTTCCTCTTCCGTATCAGGATAGAGAATCACGAAGGGATATTCGACGCGCCAGTCGGTGGCGTCAGTGACGTGGGAAACCCGGGCCAGGCCATCGAAGGCGATATTGTCCTTGCGGGTGTGGCGCCCGAGAATCTTTTGCACCTTCTTGCGCAACAAGATGGTTTCCTGGAACCACTGCTCGAAGCGCTCCACGGCCTCCTTGGCCGCCTGGACCAGGCGGGCCACCTTGGCGCTGCGTTCCAGGTCTTCCCCCTGGCTGTCCTGACGCCGTTTTTCCACCTCGATGATGCGGTGATGCAGGGCATTCACCAGGGCTAGGCGGCGTTCCTGATTGGCGAGCAGGTCGTCTTCCAGGTAGGGATTGCGCTGCACCACCCAGATGTCGCCGAGCACCTCATAGAGCATCCGGGCCGAGCGGCCGGTGACGCGCTCGCTCCTCAGTTCATCGAGAATCCGCCAGTTTGCCTCGCCCAGCAGGCGGATGACGATCTCCCGGTCGGAAAAGGAGGTGTAGTTGTAGGGAATCTCTCGGAGGCGTGCGGTCATCGTGATTGGGCGGCGGAGCCGGTTCCTTCAAAAAAAGGATTCTAACTTACCCGTCCACAGGCAGGGGCGGATCTCCTCGGGATCTCCTTGGTGTGCCGGCAGGCCCCAGAGGTTCCCGGCGTGTTGCAAGAAGGCATGCTGTCGAACCCAAAAACCCGGGGGCCCCAACCGCTGCAAAGGGAGCAGCCCATCCTCAATCCATTCCTGAAGGTCATGCGAAACGGTATGCCTTCAGCCCAGGAACAGCTTGTACACCGGGTTTTCGGTCTCATTCCAGCAGCAGTAGCCAAGCTTGTTCAGGAAGCTCTGGAACTCGCCCATCTCGTCGGGCGGCACCTGCATCCCCACCAGCACCCGGGCCGTGTCGGCGCCGTGGTTGCGGTAGTGGAACAGGCTGATGTTCCAGCCGGCGCTCATCTGGTCGAGAAAGTTCATCAGGGCGCCGGGCCGCTCGGGAAACTCGAAGCGATACACCCGCTCGCTCATGCCCCCTTGCCGCACCTGGGGCGCATGGCCGCCGACCATGTGGCGCACATGCAGCTTCGCCATCTCGTCCTCGGACAGGTCGAGCGTCGGGTAGCCGTGCTTCTTCAGGCTTTCCACCAGCTTCAGGGATTCGGCCCGGTTTGCGACCTGGACGCCGACATAGACGTGGGCCGCGGCAGGGTGGTGGTAGCGGTAGTTGAACTCGGTGATGTTGTGCTTGCCGATCAGGGCGACAAACTTCTTGTAGGCGCCGGGCTCTTCGGGCAGGGTCACGGCCAGCACCGCCTCCCGCTGCTCGCCGATCTCGGCCCGCTCGGCCACGAAGCGCAGCCGGTCGAAGTTGGTGTTGGCGCCGGAAGCCACGGCCACCAGCACTTTGTCCTTCAATTTATGCTGACGGGCATATTCCTTGGCCCCGGCAATGGCCAGGGCGCCGGAGGGCTCGAGAATCGAACGGGTATCCTCGAACACGTCCTTGATGGCGGCGCAGATGGCATCCGTATCCACCAGGACGATGTCATCGAGCAGATCCTTGCAGAGCCGGAAGGTCTCTTCGCCGACCCACTTGACCGCCGTGCCGTCGGCGAACAGGCCGACTTGCTCGAGACGCACCCGTTTGCCGGCGGCGATGGAGCGCTTCATGGCGTCCGCATCGAAGGTCTCGACCCCGATCACCTTGATCTCCGGCCGCACCGCCTTGATGTAGGCCGCCACCCCGGCCGCCAGCCCGCCGCCGCCGATGGCGACGAAGACGGCGTGCAGCTTGCCGTCGTGGCGGGAATGCTGGCGCAGGATTTCCATGCCGATGGTGCCCTGGCCGGCGATCACCTCCGGGTCATCGAAGGGATGCACGAAGGTCAGCTTCTCGGCCTTTTCCAGTTCCCGGGCGTGGGCGTGGGCCTCGTCGTAGGAATCCCCGGCCAGCACCACCTCGCCGCCGCGTTTCTTCACCGCCTCGACCTTGATCGCCGGGGTGGTGGTGGGCATCACGATCACCGCCCGGCAGCCCAGGTGGGCGGCGGACATGGCGACGCCCTGGGCGTGATTGCCGGCCGAGGCGCAGATCACACCGCGCTTGAGCTTCTCGCTGGAGAGGCTGGCAATCTTGTTGTAGGCGCCCCGGAGCTTGAAGGAAAACACCGGCTGCATGTCTTCCCGCTTGAGGTAGATCCGGTTGCCGACCCGGGCGGAAAGATTCGAGGCAAAATCCAGGGGCGTCTCCACGGCCAGGTCGTACACCTGGGCGTTGAGGATCTTCTGCAGGTAATCCGCGGGCATGGGCTTCTTTTTTGAATCAAAGAGGGGATTTTAAGGGTGGAATGGCTACACGTCACCGCTGAACAGGGCTTATGGGGCATTTTTCTCGCGAGTTTTCTTGCCGCCACGGTATTGCCCGGCGGTTCCGAGTTGTTGCTGTTCGGCTACCTCGGGCTGCACCCGGAACAATTCTGGCCGGTCCTGGGCCTGGCCACCCTGGGCAACAGCCTGGGCGGCATGTGCACCTATGCCAGCAGCCGCTTCCTGCCCCGCTGGCAACGCATGGAGAGCCTGCCCCAGAAGGAACGGCTGGAACGCTGGGGCAGCAGCGCCCTGATCTTTGCCTGGCTACCCCTGATCGGCGACGCCCTTTGTCTTGCCGCCGGCTGGCTGCGGCTGCACTGGCTGCCCTGCCTGCTGTACATGGCCCTGGGCAAGGCCCTGCGCTATGCCCTGGTGGGGCAAGGCGCCATGCTCTGAAGTCTCAGACACTCCACTCCCAGGCATCATCACCGGCGCTCAGTTGTATGGCGGTTTCCAGACGGTTCACCGCCAAACCGGGATAGGGCAGAGTCAGAGCCACCTCGAAGTGATGATTTTCCTTGCCGACCCGATAGCCGATATCCACCCGCCCCGCCAACGGTCGAAGCTCGAGATAGCCCTGGCAGTGAGGACAACGGGCAGCCAGCACCCCCAGCTCCGTATCCAGCAGAGCGGTCGTTGCACCAAGCCAGTCCCTCGCGGTCATGTTTGCACCACAAAGGGGACAGCCCGCCTGACGTTTACGCATGGGACACCTGCAATAATTCATGACAGAAGCCCCACGAAGCAAATTCCGGACCACTGCCTGCAATCATGACGCAGCCCTTGCCCGGACGGGAAAAACAGCGGGCAGCGACGCCGGGCATGACATGATCAAGTAACAAACAAGCAGAAAAATGCCCCAGTGCCCAGGCACAACCCTTGGCAGCAAGGTCTGGCACCAAGGTCTGGCACCAAGGTCTGGCACCAAGGTCTGGCACATTACCTGCTTAGACGATTGTCATTTGAATGAGGAGAACTCCAGTGGAAGTGATCACCTGGCAACCGGAATACGATATTGGCATTCAAGAAATCGACGAGCAGCACAAGAAACTCGTGGCCTTGATCAATGATCTCTACTCAGCCATCGTGCGCAAAAGCAATCAGGAAGAACTCGCCAAGGTCATCGAGGCGGTAGTCGATTACACCAAGGTGCACTTTGCCATCGAAGAGTGCCTGCTGCGCATGTTCGAGTATGACGAATACACGCTCCACAAACGCGGCCATGACCTGTTCGTTGAAAAAATATCAAGCATCGACCAGCGTTTCCGCGCCGGCGATACCAGCGTCAGCATGGAACTGTTCTGCCTGCTGCGGGACTGGCTGATCCAGCACATCCAGGAGAAGGACACCCAGTACGCCCCGGTGCTGCTGAAACGGGGGGCCAAGAAAAGCTGGTTGCACAAGTTCTGGTAAGGGGTTCTGGTGAGGGAGCCGCCCTTCGGGGAGCGGCGGGGAAGTTCCGCGGGAGTCCTCGCCGGCCCGCCCGGGCTGGCAACTCACCGCCATGGTGCGTATCCGGAGTGCGTACCCGGAGGTTGCGTACCCCGCCACCCAGGCCGCCCCGGCGGTTTTTCGTCCGCAAGCAATCCACCGCGCACCGGGCCCAGACCATGTCCGCATCGGCGGCACGGGAGGGTGGAGCCGGGATTTACCGCCAAGGGCCAACAAGGGAGCCAAGGGAGCCAGGAAAGCAGAAAGCCCACCGGTCAGGGTGGGCTTTCTGCTTGAATTACTTGGTGACTTGGTGGGGCGTCACAGATTCGAACTGTGGACCTACGGATTAAGAGTCCGCTGCTCTACCAGCTGAGCTAACGCCCCTTTCTCAGCTTGCGCCTTTGAAAGAGCGCGCATGATACTGAAAATGCGCGTTTGCTGCAAATTTTTTCAGACTGCTGGTGGGTCGGCCGGGATTCGAACTCGGGACCAACGGATTGCAAGTGCGCTGGACAGCCTCGTTGAGAGCGTCTTAACTATTTGAAAAAAAATAGATTATCTTTGTGGTTGATGCGAATTTTACTGACGAGATGGGGCAGGGATTGTGGCAGGGATGTGTGACTGGAATGGAACCGGAAAACACTTGAGCCTCTTGCAAAAGTCAGAAATCAGAATTCTGAATCGGGTGCATTCGCCCGCGGGGAGCGATTTTTCAATGTGAGCGCGGCCGGCTTGGCGGCGAACCTACCCTGTTGGCATATTCATCATGATTCAGCGCGAAGATTGCCCTGCATCATCGAATGCACAGGCGTTGGAGATGCGGCGAAGTTTGTCATCGTCGCAATCGCATCAACTGATCGGCGGACAGAGCCAGGACGCCAAACATCAAATGGCTCATCACTTTGGTATCGCCCCTGACCCTCAGATGTTTGCCGCCGAACTCATCCTTGAGCCGCGCATTGCTGCGTTCGGCAACGGTGCGCTCGTTATAGCGAACGGCTTTCGCCGGGGTGAATTCGATCTTCTCACCCCGGCGCGGGTTGTGGTCAATCAAGGGAACATGGCCCAGACTCCGGCTGTGGTCACGTATCTCGGCACTGCAATAGGCGGCGTCCATCACCTCATCGAGGTGGGTCACCCGCTCTGCGGTGATCAACGACAGGGGAATCGCGGCAAGGCCGTCGTGCATCGAGGCGAAAGACAACCGCGCGGCGATGGGCACGCCACAGTCGGCGGTGTCGATATGCAGCTTGTAACCATTCCAGCTGACTTTGTACCCATGGGCATTGCACTTCGTGCCGCGATCACACCCGGTTGGGATGTCTTCGAGCCTTTGCGCCAGGGTCTGCTGGCGTTGATGTTGGACGGGCGATTCCTTGGCCGGTTGTCGGACTTCGCCACGCCGGGGACGGCCACGCTTTCTTGCCGGCGCCACCGGGGTTTCTGGCGCACTCGTTGGCCCCGGGGGGGACGCCGTCCGTCAGCCCCAGCACCGCCTTGGCGACAAAGGCATTCGCCAGCCAAGCCCGCTCGTGCGGCGGTCGCCCCACGCCACACCACGTCGATTCCGTGAATTCTTCGATTCGCACCCATTCCAGAACATAGATGACCTTCTCCAGCTTCGGCGTCAGCGCGCCGATTTCGTGCAAAAGTTCGGGCATCAGTTCGTGCTGGATTACATTCCAGCGTTGCATGATCCGTTCGCGTTGGGTGGCATTCATTTTGCGGGCGTAATGATGTTGGCATTGAGAAACCACATCATGCCAGAAATGGCCGCCCGCACCTCCCGCTTTCGCCTCCCGTCACGAAAAAATCATGCCTGCATCGGGCGTTTTGCAAGAGGCTCAATTAGGAGAGGTGCTGGATGTTGGCAATTGACAACCATCGGTGCCATTGCTTGGCTGTTTAGAGCGGAACCGCCCGATGCCGCGGGCAGGATCAATGTTGCAAAACCTCGCGATAGAGCGCCAGCGTCCGCTCACCCATGGCGGCCCGGGA